>JAAEES010000016.1 GCA_013415575.1 Methanomicrobiales archaeon
CGGCGCATCCAGGAGATGCGGAGGCAGCTTGACCTGCGGGTCGAGGACTGTATTGCGGCCGGCGCCGTCATAGCTGATGAACGGGTGGCAGGTCTCATTACCGATCTCTGGAGAGGGGGGATCATGGAAGAGGTACGGGCGGCCACATTTGCTGTTTCCACTGGTGATGTGGAATATACTCCAGCATCCTTTGACCTCATCAGGGAGTGGGATGTGGAAGGCATCCCGATGGTGATCGGTATCTCACAGCTCCGTGATAAGCCGGTTCAGGAATGACCGTCCCTCTGGAGAGCTGAATACAGGAGGAGTCCGGTCGCTCACCACGGTAGTCCTGACTGTCTGGACAATCTCGGAGATCTGGGGATTCCACCCCTCAATGGTCTTCCCTTTCCGGTACACCAGCACTCCCCGGCGCTGCCACGCGGGAGTTTTTGCGAGGTTGATGCCCCGGGAAAACGCCAGCTCGTGGAGTGCTGCCGATGGCAGCCCCCTGAGCTGCCGTGCCGCTTCTCTCCGGCTGCATCCCTCCTCTGTCAGGGCATACTGACACCAGGCATTGATGTGGTTTCTCCAGGCCTCAGCCTGGCGTTCGATGAGGTACTGGACGGCAATCTCGGGGGTGACCTGGATGATCCGGGCATCGAATGAGACCGGGATTCCGGAGCCGGTCTCAATGGAAAGAGCGCTTGCGACATACGAAGCAGCCACCGAATCGATCTTCTCAACCCTCCCTGAGAAGGGGAGCGTGGAGAAGTAGAGGCTGATCTCATCAGAGAAGGTGAAGGCGAAGTCCGGTGAGAGGCCGGAATCAGAAAGCATGCTGACGCAGACCGCCGCCATGGACTCTGAAAACCGAAGATCAAATGGCCGCTCAAGATCCCAGGCTTCTGCGACGGCATGGAAATTCCTCCCGTCGATCCGGACAAAGACCGGCGGAACACAGGTCAGGTTACTGTACAGCTCCCGTTTCTTCATATGCACTGCCCCGGGAGAACGCCCGCCAAAAAAAAGACTCCTGCCCCTGTTCAGGCCTCTTCTGACCTGAATGCGCCGGACAGGTGGCGGATGAGAACGATGTCGCCGATGCTCCTGATAATGCGGAACGGTATTTTCAGGCCTTTGTAGTTCTTGATGTCCACGAGCTGCTGGTTGAGCTTGCCCACCACCAGCGACTCCATCTTCTTTGACTCGACATCAATGAGGACGTCTTCTACCTCGCCGACGAAAACGCTCTTTTCGGTATAGACTTTCAGTTCAAACAACTCAGTTATCTGGTTTCTCATCCTAATCAATGAAAGATATATACTATTCAGTTAAAAACATACCCCTTTATATGAACGGGTCGCTGAAAATCGGGACAATTTACGGCATTCCCGTGCTGCTCCACTGGACCTTTCTCCTCATCATTCCCTTCTTTGCCTGGATCATCGGGAGCCAGATCATCCTGACCGTCAACCTGATTTCAGACCTCTTCAGCATTCCAATCGATACCAGCCTGATTACTGCCGGCCTCACCCCCTACATTCTCGGAACCGTGGTGGCCCTCGGCCTCTTCTTCGGGGTATTCATTCACGAGATGGCTCATTGTGTGCTCGCTAAGAGCAAGGGGATCAAGATCAACAGCATCACCCTGCTCATCTTCGGGGGAATCTCCTCGATGGAGGAGCAGACCCCGGACCCGAAGGTCGAACTCCCGATGGCGCTGGTCGGCCCCCTCACCAGCCTGGCCGTGGGGATTATCTGCCTCGGCATCATGTACCTGTGCGATGCGGTGATCACCGCAGCCCCCCTTGCCGGCCTGTTTGTCTTCATATTCGGTTATCTCGGGCTGCTCAACGTCTTCCTCTTCGGCTTCAACCTCCTCCCCGCGTTCCCGATGGATGGCGGCCGCGTGCTCCGGGCCTGGCTCGCCCGCGGGATGCCGCTGAACAAGGCCACGCGGATCGCCGCCGATGTGGGAAAGGTGTTTGCCGTGCTCTTCGGACTGCTCGGGATCTTCCTCTTAAGCCCGATCCTTATCCTGATCGCCTTCTTCATCTACATCGGGGCAACCCAGGAATCGACGGCCATCAAGTACAGTTTCCTCCTGAAGGATGTCACGGTCGGCGACATCATGGCCAGGGACGTGCTCACCGTCGCCCCTGATATGACGGTCCGGAGCGTGATCGACCTCATGTACTCCACCAAGCACCTCGGGTTCCCGGTCCGGGACCGGGGCATGGTGATAGGAATGGTCACCCTCGCCGATGTGCATAAGATCCCCCCGCTCGATCGTGAGGCCATGCAGGTCCGCGATATCATGACCAGGGGAGCCATCTCTCTCTCGCCATCGGCACCGGTGATCGATGCTCTCAGGATCATGTCGGGCAACAATATCGGCCGGATCCCGATCATGGACGGAGACATGCTTGTAGGGATCGTCAGCCGGACTGACATCCTGAAGGTGATCGAGCTCAAGGAGATGTGACGAAAGAGAGGAGGTCCTCGAGCGGGGTTATCCCTGCCAGGGACCGGAACTCCTGCCGGTCTTTTACCGGCCGCTTCGTAAAAATCTTCCCTGCCTGTTTTGTACTGATACCCGGAATCCACTTCAGGGCAGAGAGCGGGAGCTCATTGACCCTGATCGGGGCCGGGAGAGCGGTGACGGACCTCATCCCGTGGTCTACGACGACGGCATCAAGCATGGTCCGGACCGGGAGGGAGAGGGGGACCCCGGCGAGGATCGGATACGAGCCCAACTGCCTGCCGAAGGAAACCGTTCCCTGCTGTTCGATGATCAGGTCGCGGAGCACCGTTCCCACGGGGAAGACCTTCCGGAGCATGGGCAGGTCGAACGTCTTCCTGACTTTTTCCTTGAATGCCCTGAAGCGGGCGGTATGAATTCCAAGCGTATTCTCCAGGTAGGCCTGCGTCCCCTCAAATGCCATCAGCTGCCTGATATTCACCCGCCGCACCAGCATGCCGCTGTCGAGAACCCGGGCAAGGAACTCCTCATTCAGGTCATAGGTCTCCGCCGTCTCACCGGCAAGGCCGCAGATGAAGTTCAGGCCGGGGAGAAGCTCGGGAATCCCGTCCCGCCGGGTCGCCCCTACCTCGTTCACAATGGCGATTGCCCGGAGCACCTCTTCAGGCCCTGCCTTGAGGTTGTTTGCCGCTACCACCACCGGATCGGCGGTCTCCATCCCGAATGCTGCGACATCGCCGGGAGTGTGGTAGCGGATGATCTCCCGGAGTGCACTCCGGGCAGCATCCTCGTGCCGGGCGAGGGTGCCGGGGTTGATATTGTCGATATGCAGGGTCCGCAGGTCAGGGGCTGCGGCCCTGATTTCTGCGAAGAGCTCACCAATACATTCCGGTCTCGGGACCGGATACGCTCCTCCGGGTGAGTTGTACACCAGGAGATCTGGCTGCCGGCCCAGACGGAAATGGCGGGCTCCGGCACGGGCGAGGGCCGCTACCTCCCCGGCAATGCCGCTGACGCTCCGGTACCGGGGCGGTCCGTAGAAGGGCTCGGTGCAGAACGAACAACCGCCGGCCAGGGATCGCGGGCAGCCCCGGGCGGTCTCGAGTTCGCACATGACGAAGGGAAAGGAAGGATGCTGCCGGATGATCTCTGCTCCCCCGATACTCCAGGGATCGGAACGGGAATACGCCGGAATCCCGTGCGTCTTTCCTCCGGAGAGATACGCGTCAAGCGCTTCGGCAGGTGATCCGGTGAGGAGGTGGTCGAACCCTGATACCGCCTGCCGTATCGCTTTTTTGCCCCCTTCAGGGGCGTACCCAAACCCGATAGGGCCGCAGAGCAGGTGTTCGATCCCCCTGAGCCGTGTCCCGATCTGCTGGATCTCGGTCAGGGTAGCGGGGGTCCCGCCGAGGTATTTACCCGGCACGGTAATCCCGGCAATCATCACCACACACCGCACATCACCCTTCACGGAGAGGAGCTGCGGATCATCCCGGATCTTGTCGATGGTGAGATAGTGCGGCTCAAACTCATGCTCCCACAACACCCCGGCAAGCGTCCTGATGTACGGGGAGATGTAGGGGGGGACACCGAGGCAGGCAGGTTCATCGACATACCCGTCGATCAGGAGGGCCTCAGCAGGCATAGCCGATCAGGGCAAGGAGCCGCCGTGCCCATTGGAGCTTTCCGCGCTTAACAAAGTCGACATCCGGGTCATCAGGGTCGAACCCGATGATGATGATCCGTTCCGCACCCAGGTGGTCTGCAGCGAAGACCGCCCGGTCGCCATCGGTAAATCCCCCGAAATTATGGAGCGGGGGGAATGGGCAGGCCTGGGTGGTGCCGACCACCGGGCCGGTAAATTTCGGTGTCCAGTACCGGATGAGGGGCATATTGTCGCCATGGGCATGGATAACCATCACCGTCCCCTCGCGGTTCATGGCGAGGTAGTCATCGGTGGCTCCGTCAAGGTCGGTGAAGACTGCATCCGGCCGGATGCCTGCTCTCCGGAGGACTTCCGAGGCCGCGTCCGCGGCAAATACCATGCCCTCGATACACCTGAGTTCATCCTTGAGGCAGGGAGCGTTTCCACAGACCGTGACCACCGTTCCCCGGCAGAGGGACTCGAGGAGCGGCAGGTCATCGTGGGTGAGAAGAGCGGCAAGCAGCAGGGCAGCCTCTTCATCCTTCTCCCGCTCAAAACCGAAGCTCTCCAGGATTTGGGTATAGTATGGCTCCCACTCTTCAAAGTCCATTCTTACCCTCGTTCTCGAGGCCGACGATCGCATTGAACCGGGCAATCAGGGGATCCATGATGAGGGAGAGCAGCTCCTCTTTGTTCCTGACCCTACAGAAGTAGGAGAGCGGGATCGTTGCCGCAGCCATGCTGGGATGGCCCCCTGCATCACCGATATCCCCGAACGCCTCACGAAGCACATTGCCGATATGAATCCGGACATCGCGATTGCGGGCGGACATGACAATTGCTTCATCAGAGATACCGTACACGAGGGCGGTGTTGACCCCTTCAAGGCTGATGAGGAGGTCGGCCGCCTGGGGAAGGGCGTCCCGGTTCCGGATGAGACCGACATTCGAGATAAGGTATCCGCTGGTTATCTTCCGGTTGCGGATGGCGGTGCCGAGAACGTCCAGTGTTTCCTGGGAGAGGGACGGGGACATGATCTGGTCGAGGAGGTCTGCATCGGTGAGGGGCAGGAGAAAGGCTGCGTTGTTCAAATCCTGCGGGGTGACGTTCCGCCTGAAGTCACGGGTATCGGACCTGATACCATAGAGGAGCCCGGTTGCCACCCTCTTATCGACGGCAATATCCAGTTCCTGCAGGTACTGGGCGAGGATGCTTGCCGTTGCACCGAGGCCGGGACGGGCATCCACAAAGACCGCTCCTGAGTCAGGCCCCTGCCCGTCCCGGTGATGGTCGATGATGATGTGCACCCGGGTTTTGGGAAGGAGCGAATTGTTCACTCCGGGGGATGGGGAGTCCACCAGAGCGAGGTAGGTGCATTCCTGGATAGCTGAAGGATCAGCTTTCTCCATCTTTATTTCGAGCAGGTTCACCAGGGTCCGGTTTTCCTGGTGGCCGATGATGCCGTCATAGAAGATCCGGCAGGTGAGCCGGTTCGGGTTGGCATTCGCAGCGATCACCGACAATGCCAGGGCACTTGAGATGGCATCGGGATCGGGGTTCTTGTGGGCGATGATCCCGAGGGTTCCCTCCCATTCGGAGAGAAGCGAGTAGAGCCGCTGGGAGACCCGGGTTGAGTGGAGCTTTGTGATCTGGTGGACCGTCGCCTTCGCCACCACCTGGTGAGGGTTGATCACCACATCTGCCCCCGCCTCTTCAAGGCGGCCGGCAGCGAGGACGTCCGGGGCTCTGGCGAGGATATGGACATGAGGATCGCTCTCGCGGAGGATCTGCACAGCGGCAAAATTTGCGTCCGGATCACCGGAGAGCACGAATGCGATTTCAGGTGCCGGCTGACCGGTGAGCATGTCCGGTGAACCGATGTCCCTGGCCACCGCCTCGATCCCCTGGTCCCGGAGCTCCCTGACCCTGTCTTCGTTCCGGTCGAATACCAGGATCCTGCCGCCACTACCCCTGAGTTCCTGGAGGATGTGGTACCCTGTGCTGCCACAACCGAAAACAGCATATTTCACCCGGGTGGAAGGCTCGCTTTGCACCGAATCAGGCATATGCGCTACTATGCGCCTCCGCGGGATATTAAGGTTACAACCGGTTTTTTTGAAGACACCCGCGGGCCCGATTCCGATTCCGGGGCTGTTTTCAGGGAAAATAAGAAAGGTTTATGACGATGCTGCAACCATTGATATAGGTCATATACGAGGGCTTGTAGCTTAGTTCGGCAGAGCGACGGACTCTTAATCCGTAGGTCGTGGGTTCAAATCCCCCCAAGCCCGTTCATTTTTCTGTTCGTTCTCCCCAAACAATTCATCCGTTACAGGATAGTCGGAATCCCTTGAACCCGTTTTCCTGACTGGCTGGTTCATGCGGTATGCTCTGACGGAAAATATGTCCTAAGGTATTCCTGGCAAGAAAAGAAGACAGGGATGACAGGGGCGGGCCAGGCCCCGGACGCACGCTCTCCGTATGTGTTTTTGGAGAGGGTTCCTTTCCGTGCAACCCTCCCGCCGGTTCCCGGTTTGTCCCTTAGCGCCCGATTCTGACCAGCATCTCTTCGATTCGTTCCACAATCCCGCCAACCGGATTCGATAGCCGGGGTGATGGCATTCATCAACGATCCTGCTGCTGGGGGCCGCAGCTGCCACCGCCCTGTCCCTGGCCGTCATCCGTTCTGCGAGGGGAACCTTTGGATAATGACGTTTCACGACGGAGTTTCTTCTGAAGAAAAATACGCAATGTTTCGTAAATTACGCGTATTTGGAATCAGGGCAGAATTTTGACCGATACATTAAAGATATGCCCGTACAATGTTTAGACAAAGGAGTAGACTGATGTACTGTCCCAAATGTGGAAAAGAGACAGAACAATCAGGAAAATACTGCCAATGGTGTGGAGCCAATTTGAAAGAGTACCGCGAACGTCCCTTCACCCGGAAACGGGCGGGAACCATCAGGACGGAGAAATTTGCCGGCCTTGGTGGGAGGTTCCTCGGCGGGCTCATCGATCTCATCTTTCTCGTTCTCTTCGATCTCATGGCTGCTGCTCTTGTCGGTATCGTTTCCTGGCTTTTCGGACGTCCTGATCCGGTATCGGAGACTGTCAGGATGCTTAACCAATACTATCTGCACATCCCGAGGACCGATGCCACCGGTCAGATCGTCAATGCCGTCATACCGCCCCAGATCATCCTCTCCGGAATCATCTTCCTCGTCCTGGTCCCCTGGATCTATTTCGCCTACCTTGAAAGTTCCAGAAACCAGGCGTCGCTTGGAAAAATGGCCATCAGGGCAGCGGTAACCGATATGCAGGGGAACAGGATCACCTTTTCCCGCGCAACCCTCCGGTTCTTCGGGAAATACCTGTGCGTCTTAACCCTCTTCATCGGGTTCCTGATCATCGCGTTCACCGCCTACCGGCAGGGCCTCCACGACAAAATCGCCGGAACCCTGGTCTTCCGGCAGTAACCCCCCTGTTCTTTTCTTTTCTGATATTTTACAGGGACGGAACCCTGCCTTCCTGACCCGGATGTTTCCAGGAGGATGCTGGAGAACACCTGATCTGTGGAGGTAAAAGAGCGGAAGGTTATCAGGGGTGCAGGCCGGACAATCCTTCCTGTCGCCTCGTGCAAAACCGGCCGGGATTCAGTCGTATTTTCCTTTCAGGCCAGCCCAGCCGGTAAACCCGCAGTAGATGCAGCCAACTCCGTCACAGTGACGGCATTTCCGGGCGGGAGTCCGAACCTTGACTTTCCCGGTCCGGTCGCAGTAGATGCAACCGAGTCCTTCGCAGTGGCAGCAGGTCACTTCGGTGTAGGGGACTGATTCGTCTGTCATGGATTATCCCTATTTTTCCTGTTTGTCCATGTTAAGGGTTGCCACATGCGAGAGGGAGTCCGGGATCGCTCCCTGCTCCGTGCAATTCCGGTTATTCCTTCCGGAGGACCGCACCACGGTCTGCCTGGGCAACAGTTGCGGCATACCTGGCGAGAATTCCGGTGAGAGGTTTTGTCCGCTGTGCCCAGAATGAACGCCGCCGCTCCAGCTCTCCTTTGGGGAGGAGGAGTTCGAGGGTGCGTTCCCGGAGATCGATCGCGATCGTGTCCCCGTCATGGACCAGGCCGATCGGCCCACCTGCCGCCGCTTCAGGGGTGACATGCCCGATACAGGGGCCCCGGGTCCCCCCCGAAAACCGGCCGTCGGTGACAAGGGCGACCTTCGAATACCCGAGCCCCATCAGGGCGGAGGTTGGCGAGAGCATCTCCGGCATCCCGGGACCGCCCCGGGGCCCTTCGTACCGGATCACCACCACGTCACCTTCCCTGATGTGGCGTGCGAGGATGGCCTCCATGGCCTCCTTTTCCCCATCAAAGACCCGGGCAGGGCCGCGGTGGACCCACATATCGTGGCCGACTGCTGCCGATTTGACCACCGCACCTCCGGGGGCGAGACTCCCCCGCAGGATCCGGAGGCCCCCTGCCTGGCTTACCGGGGACTCCATGGTCTGGATAATCGACCCGGAAGGAATTGCTGCCGAGCGGGCAATGGAACAGATGCTTGCTCCCGAAACGGTCGGTGCATCAGAAAGCTCCCGTTCGAGGACTTTGAGCACGGCCGGGATCCCTCCGGACCGGTGGAGCGCCGCCATTGAATGGGGTCCGGCTGGCTGCATATGACAGAGGTGCGGAATCCGTGACCCAATCCGGTTGAAGGTCTCAAGATCGAGCGGAATGGCGGCCTCATCAGCGATGGCCATCAGGTGGAGCACGGTATTGGTGCTGCCGCCGAGCGCCATATCCACCCGGATTGCATTCTCAAGGCTCTCCCGGGTGATAATATCGCGGGGCCGGACATTCTCCTGCACCAGGGCGAGGATACGTTCTCCCGATGTGCGGGAGATCCGGAGTTTGTCGGCATCGACTGCCGGTGAGGCGGCACAGCCGGGAAGCGACATGCCCATAGCCTCGGTCATGCAGGCCATGGTATTAGCCGTATACAGTCCCTGGCAGCTCCCGCACCCGGGCATGGCGCACCGTTCCAGCCGGGCAAGGCTCTCTTCGTCAAGCGCTCCGGCAGCGACTTTTCCTACCCCCTCGAAGACATCGATGAGCGAGAGCTCGCGTCCCTCCTGGTAGCCGGGCAGCATCGGCCCTCCGGTCACTACGATGGACGGGATATTGACCCGTGCCGCGGCCATCAGCATACCTGGCACGATTTTATCGCAGGTGCCGACAAGTACGAGGCCGTCAAACCGGTGCGCCTCGGCCATGAGCTCGATGGAATCGGCGATGTTCTCCCGTGAGGGGAGCGAGTACCGCATCCCTTCATGGCCCATGGCAATACCGTCGCAGATGCCGATAACCCCGAATTCAAACGGCACTCCTCCTCCCGCCGCGATCCCTTCCCGGACTTTTCCGGCGAGAGCCCTGAGGTGGGTATGACCGGGGACAATGTCGTTCCAGGCATTGGCCACCCCGATAAACGGACGATCGAACTCTTCCTGGGTGATCCCCAGCGCACGAAGCAGCGCCCGGTTCGGGGCACGGTGATACCCTCTCTTCACTTCATCACTTCTCATGGTTGACATTGGTGCACCGTTCTATCGTGATGTATGTTCGTGCACACCTTTATGGCTTCGTGGTGTCCCTTTCCCCTGCCGGGAGTGACACTTCCGGTCCGGTTAAATTCAGCCCCATACATGTACCCTGATAAGAGGCAAGGTTCATGATGCAGGCAGGCTCCTCGAGGAGATGAACGAGCTCACCCTCAAGGAGCAGCAGGACTGGCGGATCATCTTCCGCTTCAGGGATCTCGAAGCCTGAACGGAACGGGTTCAGACCGGGCCATCCCGGGCTGCCCTGACCATGGCTTCGGCGAATGCGGAAGAGAAGTACGAGTGGGTATAGGTTCCCACCGATTCGTGGGAAAACATGCCGTCCCTGCCGTCAGATATTCCCTTCCCGCGGGAGAGCTTGATGGAGAACCGGGCATCCCGGGCAGGATCGACGCAGGAGTAGTGGAATTCATGCCCGAGCATGGAGAGGCCGGGTGAGGCAAGCGCCGGTCCGTTGGTCCACCTCCCCTCAGAATAGCCGAGTGCCTGAATTCCCGTGGTCATGCGGGCGGTCCCGGGGAGCACTCCGGCCATCCTGAAGTCCGTTTCCCCGACCGTGATGGATTCGCAGAGATACATCAGGCCGCCGCATTCGGCAAAAATGGGAAAGCCCTGTGCAGCAGCCCGGTTCAGCTGCATCCGGCAGGGAGCACGCTCGAGAGCGGCGGCGTGGAGTTCGGGATAGCCCCCGCCGAAGTAGTACCCGTCTGCGTCCGGCAGAGGATCCCTGATGGGGGAGAAGAAGATCAGATCAGCACCTGCTGCCTCCAGTCGCTCAAGGTTATCCTGGTAGTAGAAGCAGAACGCTTCATCCCTGGCGACCCCGATGGTCGCTGCTGCCGGGCAGGAAGGTCGGGGGGAATAATCTGCCGTAAAAGGGGGGGCAGATTGTGCGATCTCCAGGATGCCGTCGACATCGCAATGTTCCAGCACCACCGCTCCCGGGAGCGGGTCCTCTTCCATCTCAAAAGCCATCTTGAGTCCGAGATGGCGGCTGTCGACCCCGAGACCGGAGGTCCGGGGGATGAACCCCAGGGCCCGGATGGAGAGTCCTTCCTCGATCATGGCCCTGTGCCGGCTGCTCCCCACCTGGTTGAAGACAACCCCCGCGAGCTCAATGCCGGGCTCGAAGTGGCGGTATCCTTCGATCAGCGCGTGTGCGCTCCGGGACATTCCCATTACATCGACGACCAGGAGGGCGGGGCTCTCCAGGATGCGCATCACGTGGGCGGTGCTGGCCGTGGCAGTCCCCTCGAGTCCGTCATACATCCCCATGACTCCCTCGATCACCGCAATATCGGCACCGGCCGATGCCCCCTGGAACGTGGCGGCGACACCCGCTTCTCCCATCATGAAGGGATCCAGGTTCCGGGAAATTCGACCGCAGATAGCGGTGTGGTGGGTCGGGTCTATGAAATCAGGGCCGACTTTGAAGGGCTGGACCACCAGACCTTTTTGGCGCAGCGCCTGCATCAGCCCCCGGGATACCGTGGTCTTCCCGCACCCGCTGTGGGTACCGGCAACCATGATCCGTGGAATAGTGGAGGTCGACCCCCTGTGGAGAGCCATACTGCATGAGAGGTGGTCCTTCCGGGAATTTATGCCGACCGATCATCCCGACTTGATGATAGGTGGGAGAAAAATCGAAGTTATCAAAAACTAATTAGGAGATATGATGAGACCTATTCTGCTATGAATAGGAATATTCTCATCGCTGCCTGCCTGGGGGTGATTCTTGTGGCCGGTGCGGCAGCGATTATCCTTATGCAGGGAGATTCTCCTGCGAATACCGCGTCAGATGACACCTCGGTTCTTTTTACCTCTGAAGTGTTCACATCCGAGATCCGGTCGAACGATGACCATGTCACCTTCACACTGATTCCGAAACAAGAGGGAGGGTCATTCCTGCTGTCCTGGGATCTCCTTGAGAACGGCACCACCATCCGATCGGCAGACCGTGAGGATGTCTCCCATCCGCTCACCATAGAGCTGGTGGCGGATCGGAACCCGGAGGCAGAATACACCTTCCATTACAGCATCTCATCCCCTAACGGTACCGTTCTCTCATCCCTTACCTCGGTCATCCATCGTAGAGAAACCGGTACGGAAGTTTCAAGGAATGTAGTCCAGGACAAACAGATGTGATTATTTTAATCCGGTGACATAGGGTACAGTTGATTATTTTAATCCGGTGACATAGGGTACAGTTACGTGATGGCTGATGGGTGAGAGCGATGACGATTTAAAGACCCTTCACCTGGCCCGGTGGGACACCCGGTTCTGGGCCTGGCTGATCGATTTCATCCTGATCAGCCTAGTGCTTAATATCTTCTTTAATCCCTTCCATGTCATAAACGGGCTATTCTCCATGGACTACTTTGGTTTATTGTATCGGAGCCTGGGGTTCCTGGTGTACTGGACCGCGATGGAGGGGGTATACGGGCAATCTATCGGCAAGATGGTACTGAATATCAAAGTAACCGACCGGCGTGGAAGACCGATACGATTCGCTGCGGCGCTGGTCGAAAGCTTCGGCAAATCATTCATTTTCCCTTTCCCACTCCTTCCCATCGACTGCCTCATCGGGTGGTTCGGCATGCCGGGAAAGAAGATCCGCCTCTTCAACCGGATCTCCGAGACCATCGTGGTCAAGACCGATTACCGGGAGCCTGAAGGGATACGGTACGTCCGTGAGAGAGAGTGAACCGGACGGTCCGGCACGAACGTTCCGGCGAGAGCGGGGTCCGTTCCCACTCCCCGTCTTTTCAGCTCCGGTCCTGAGGAACCGGGTGTGAACAGTCTTTCTTCGCCGGACCCTTCTTTCCGGAGTATTCAGGATCAGAGAAAAAGTCCTGTCTGCTGCAGCACCGATCCCTTGAATATCGACCCCTCACCGTGACCTTGTGATGAGCCGCTACTCCCGGTTCTCAGCCGATACCCCACTGGGCCAGCGTGGTCCGCGAGGGGTCGATATCAGTCCAGTCCCAGCCGAGCGACTCGATGATCCGGGAAATGGGCTGGCGGAGCGTCTTTTCGAGCATCAGCTCCCAGTCCACCTGAAATTCCGGGGGCACCTGGTCGCCGTACTCGAAACAGAGCACATCGGTCTTCCGGTACCTGGCCGAGACATTCCTGATGTAGACCCTTTTCGGTTTGCTCCCCTTCGCAAACTCCATCCCGAGGTGCTCATTGGCATATTTCGCCCCCCGGATGTGGGCGTCGTCGGTCTGGTAGTCACCGAGATCCTTCCCGATTCCTCCGGGAATACCGATTTCGTCGAGCGAGTACCTCCCGGATCGGTAGTTCGTGATGATATCCCCGAGGTAGTTCTTGATGGCCCCGTACTCCTCTCCCTGGAGGATCATCTCCATCACCCGCTTCTGAACGGTCCTGGTGATCTGGGGGGAGTCGCTCCTGCGTATCTCAAAACCCACTACGTCGATTTCATCGGCACTCTTTCCTTCCTTCCAGATGAGGTGGCCGGCATACCGCTTCTTCTTCCCCGCCTGGAAAAACCTCCGGTAGATCTTCTCGAACTTGATGGAGAAGTAGTGGCGTTTTGCTCCGAGCTCCCGAATGGCGAACTCTGCATAGCTCCGGTTCACCGCATCCTCGACTCCGCGCGCCTGCTGAATGGTCTCTTCGAGGGATCCAGGGGGCATCAGGACCATGCAGGAATCGGTATCACCATAAATGACCCGGTAACCGAGACTCTCGATCACCCCCCGGGTATGCTCGATGATGGCGCGCCCCACCGAAGTTACCGCCGAGCCGATCTCCCGGTCATAGAGCCTGAACCGCGTGTACCCGCTCACCCCGTAGTAAGTGTTCATGATCACCTTCAGGACGTTCTGCTGCAGGTCGTAGAGGACGTACTCGGGGGAACCGAAGGGATACTGGTTCCGCTGCTTCTTCTTCTCATCCCGCTCCACGAGGAGGTCGCTGATGATGCTCCGTGTGAGACCGTCCGGTTCTCTCCGGAACCGGATCCCGTTCGGGGCCTTCAGTTCTCCTGCCGGATCCTTGGTCTCCGGTGAGGCGTTGATGGTCATCATTGCCATGGGGTAGAGGGATTTTAGGTCAAGGACCACCACATTCTCCCGCACCCCCCGGCTGGGCTCAAAGACCGTTGCCCCTTCAAATTCCTCTGACGGGGCATAGCCTTTGGAGGGAAGGACGTACTGCCCGAAGGCTTTCCGCAGGACAAAGACATCGATGACGCTCGAGGAGTTCAGTGTCCGTTCGAGCGGGCAGCCAACGTAGCGGGCGATCTCGCGGTAGAACTCGATGATCTTGTTCTTCTCGTTGATGGCCACGCAGAGCTCGACGTCCTTGAAGTTATACTCGACCAGGAGGCAGGGGTCCTTCTTCCAGAGATCGCTGATGGTGCCGGTATACCGGACCTTGGTCTCGCCAACCTCTGCCTCGGCCACGGCGTCGAGGCGGTAGGACTCCCGCTGGGTGGTATGCATCTTCCGGTAGGCCGCAAGAAGATCAAAGACCGTCCTCCCGCGGAGGGCGTTCCGCTCGGTCGGGCCTTCGAGGCGGGCAAGCGAGACCGGGTTTTGCCCAAGGGCATCCATCCTTTTTATCAGGTAGGGGAGATCGAATTCCAGGAAGTTCCAGCCGGAGAGAATATCCGGGTCCCGATCCCGGATATAGGCGACAAATCCCTCGAACATCGCGCGTTCGGTCTGGTAAATCCGGATATCATGCGTTCCTGCGCAGAAGCACCCGTTCTCCAGCCCTTCCCGGGTTGTGAGGACCGAGAGATCGCAGTGCTCCGTTCCCGGGGCGAAGATGAAACTCGTGTAATCTTTGTCAAACGAGTCCCAGCAGGTGATGCAGATCACCGCATCGCGTGCCGGTTCAGGGAACCCCCGTTCGTCCTCGCACTCGATGTCGAGGAGGCAGATACGTGCCGGGCATGAGACCATAGCGGGACGGACGTCCTGGTACGGGCAGACCGGGGCCGGGGCGGATACCCCGCCAGTCAGCCCCTGGTCGATCATGAACCGGGTGGTGAACAGGATATCAGCCTCGTAGTGGGCGTACCGGTCACGGAGCTCCCGGACATCGGTCGGTTTTATGGTATAAAGCCTGCGGAGCGTCTCGCCCCTGATGGATCGGTAGGCAGCGCCTTCTTCGACTGTCATTTTCGTCGGGTGGGCCCCGGCATCCACCTGCGTTGCCGGAGCATAGAAGTAGGGGCGAAAGCCGGTGACCTGGAGGTGACGGGACTGCCGGTCGCGATCGCGACCGAAGATGTGGATGACCGGCCCCTCCGGGCCGACAGAATACTCCACCTGGTTGATGTCGATAGTAATCTCCCCGGCCGGGATTTCCCCGCCAATGCCTGCACTCCCGGTACCGGGGCGTTCGTTCTCGCTCTTCATACTATTCGTTCAGATGCCAAGCCTGGTGCAGAGATCGGTGACGAATGCACCGGCAGCCTGGAATTTTTCCCGTTCCCAGCGATCCAGGTCCCATTCCTCGATGGAGCGGATCCCATCCCTGCCGATCACCGCAGGGACGCCCAGGGAGCACCGGTCAAACCCGTACTCTCCGTCCAGCACGCACGAGCAGGGGATCAGGGCCCGTTCATCACGGGCGATGATCCTGATGAGGGTGGCGATATGCACGGCGGGTCCGAACTCCGTGCCTCCCTTCCCCCGGATCACCTCCATGCTCGCCGTCCTGAGGTTCCCGAGGATCTCTTCCCGGGTATCCGGCACTACTTCCTGCTCCAGCCGGGAGAAGACGGGGACCTGGTGCTCACCATGCTCACCGAGCACCCAGGGTGTGCCGGGGATCCCGCGTTCCTGCAGCACCATTCCGAACCGGGCACTGTCGAGCTGCCCGCCAAAGCCGATACACTGCCGGGGTTCAAGTCCCGTATTCCGGCAGAGATAATAGTTATTTGCATCCATCGGGTTGGTAACGGTGATCAGCACCCCTGAGAAGCGGGTCAGCGCCCGGCTGCAGCTCGATGCCACCGGCAGGTTGACTGAGAGCAGGTCCGCCCGGGTCTTCACCGCAGGATTCCGGGGGAGTCCCGCGGCAAAGACACAGATATCGGCTTCTTTGATATCCCGCCAGTCGGTGCTGACCGTGATATCGAGCCCGGTATGGGTGAGATCAAGCACTTGTGAGCGGAGCAGCGCGTCTGCCGTATCAAAGAGCACCAGCTCGTCGGCAAGCCCGAGGACGGATGAGAGGAATGCGATTTCCCCGCCAATCCTCCCCACCCCCAGCACCGCGAGCCTGGTCATAATCCTCAATATTGGGGAGCCTGAAATATAATACAACCATTGGAGAATCCAACCGTGCTGCCAAGACTGCGATCCGGAACGGTGCATGTGGGGGGAGTGTCCCTGGACAACCACCTCATCCTTGCTGCAGGAATCCTCGGGACTACGGGTGCGTCGCTGGCCCGGATGCTGGAGAACGGGGCGGGCGGCGTGGTCACCAAGTCCATCGGACCATACCCCTGCGAAGGTCATACCGGTCCCTGCGTGGTGGAAGTCGACGGCGGGGTCCTGAATGCCATGGGCCTTCCCAATCCATCACGGGATTTCGCTGACGAGCTCCCCCTCCTGGAAGGAAAACCGGTCATCGCCAGCATTTACGGGGGGAGTGCCGAAGAGTTTTCGACCGTTGCGGGGTGGTTTGCGGAAAAAGTTGTCGCGGTCGAGCTGAACCTGAGCTGCCCCCATGCTGCGGGCTACGGCGCCTCGCTTGGGGCTGATCCCCGCCTGGTCGGGGAGTGCACCCGGGCGGTCAGCAGCCTCGGCATCCCGGTCTGGGTCAAGCTGACCCCCAATGTCACGGATATCGCCGCCTGCGGCCTGGCTGCTGAAAGAGGGGGCGCATCCGCCATCGTGGCCATCAACACGGTGAAGGCCATGCGGATATCACCCGAGCTCCGGCGGCCGGTGCTCGGCAACCGTTTCGGCGGGCTCTCCGGGAAGGCCATTTTCCCCATCGCCGTCCGGTGTGTCTATGATCTCTATGAGGCATGTACGGTCCCGATCATCGGGTGCGGCGGGATCGCGACAGCGCGTGACGTGCTGGAGATGATGATGGCCGGAGCGGCCGCGGTGGAAATCGGCACCGGGGTGAAGGACAATCCCCGGATATTCAGGGACATTGGAGCAGACCTCTACAGCGCGGACGGGATTCCGGCTGATGAACTGGTGGGGTGTGCCCATGACTGAGGGGTTCCCGCGGGCCTGCGAGATCAGGGAGATCGTGGATGAGACACCATCGGTACGGACACTGTATTTCACGGAACCGCTTGCCTTCCGGGCAGGGCAGTTCCTGATGGTCTGGGTACCGGGCGTGGATGAGGTGCCGATGGCACTCTCTTCAGCATGCTCCATCACCGTCCAGAAGGTGGGGGAGGCCACTGCCGCCCTCTGTGGTCTGCAGGAGGGTGACCTGCTGGGAATCCGCGGGCCGTTCGGGAACGGGTTTCCGGATGACGGCAGCATCCTTGCTGTCGCAGGAGGGGTCGGTGCCGCCCCCATCCGTCCCCTGGTCATGGGCGGCCGCGTGGATACCCTGCTCCTGGGTGCGCGGAGCGCAGACGAGCTCCTCTTCAGCCACGAGCTTTCCGGCGCTACCCGGCTGCTCCTGGCGACCGATGACGGTTCTGCCGGGCACCACGGGTTCGTGACCGATCTCCTCGTCCGTGAGGATCCTGCCAGGTATGACCGGATCTGTGTCTGCGGCCCTGAGCGGATGATGCATGCCGTGCTATGCGCTCTCGACCGGCTGGGGATAGTCCACCGCGGCTTCTTCAGCCTCCATCGCTATATGAAGTGCGGCATCGGTCTGTGCGGATCCTGTTGTATCGACCCGTCCGGTCTCCGGGTCTGCACGGACGGGCCGGTCTTTGCCGGTGATATCCTGCTCCGGTCAGAATTCGGTCGCTACTGTCGCGACGCGAGCGGCAGGAGACGCCCGATCTGACATACGAGAAACGAGAGCTATTTATACAAACATTTTTATTCCAAACGTGAATATAGCTGACCGTTCTCTTTTTAAAGGGAATAAAAAAACGAATGAATCCCTAAAATCAATTAGAAAGTTATTAATAACACCAGAAAAGATTTTAATCTTGACCCTATACGAGAAGTGAGTTTGGGGTTATTGGTTAAGGTAGACATTCGAGAGGTGTGTAGAAAATGACATTTCATCCCCCAGTCGCAATCGTGGCCAAGGCCGGCGATGCTGGGAAGTACAAGGTAGGGCTGCCTGCCTGGAACATGTGTCTCCGCGGGTTTATGGCCGGCGCCTACATCGCTATCGGCGGTGCTCTGGCTACAGTCTGTTCCACCGGCGTAGCTGCATGGGCAGGAGCCGGTATGGCAAAGCTGATTCTGGGAGCTGTGTTCCCTGTTGGGCTTATTATCATCGTGCTCACCGGAGCAGAACTCTTCACTGGTGACGCGATGCTTGCCCCGATGGCTGCTTTTATCCACAAGATCTCCTGGGCGCAAGTACTGAATCTCTGGGTATGGGTCTATATCGGAAACCTGATCGGTTCCATCGTGTATGCCTATATCATGGCCTACGGACCCCTCACTGGCTGGAGTGCAGCTGGCGCCGCCAGTGTCAACGCCTTTGGGCTTTCGGCAGTGAACATCGCCATCGGAAAAGTGAGTTATGTGGGTATGGCGGCCAACTGGTCGGCATTCCTGAAAGCCATCGGTTGTAACTGGCTGGTCAACCTGGCCGTGCTGCTCGGTATCTGTGCCGATGACCTGATTGGAAAGTTCTTCGG
The DNA here is from genome assembly GCA_013415575.1 of Methanomicrobiales archaeon. GTDB lineage: Archaea > Halobacteriota > Methanomicrobia > Methanomicrobiales > Methanospirillaceae > UBA9949. The sequence goes on from JAAEES010000016.1 coordinate 18,523, forward strand.
AATCTGGTTCCCGATCATGGCCTTCGTTTCCACCGGATTCGAGCACTGTGTTGCGAACGTGTATTTCATCCCCGCAGGTCTGTTTACCGCACCCTTCCTCTCTGCAGAGCAGATAACGACAATCGGTGCTGCAAAAGTCGCCAGCCTGACCTGGGTTACCATGTGGACCAACAACATCATCGTGGTCACCATCGGCAACATTGTCGGCGGATTGTTCTTCGTCGGTGTCATCTACTGGGTCGCCTTCCGGAAAGAGATCGCCGCACTCAAGTAGAGCAACGGATGAAAATAAAGAACACGGAGGTGAAGATCTCCATCATCACCATCGCGGTGGTGATCTTCTTCACCATTCTTTTATCAATAACATACTTCCTGACACAGGATCCGATCATCATCACCATGGGAGTCCCGACCATCATCCTGCTCGCCGTCCTGCCGCTCGGCCTCAACTACCTGAGCCAGAAGCAGTACGCCGATGTCAGGCCGCAGTATGAACGGGAAGCCCGGCCGGTCCGCATCAAGATGATCAACCTGAACATGGTTGGCGAACCGGTCAGGATTGAAGGAATTGTCGAGAAAGTCCATTTCCAGATCCTCAACCGCCCCCAGTACGTGGTCGCCGACCGCAGCGGGGAGATATCGGTGAAGATGTTCACCCATCCGGAAGAGAAGATCAAGGTGGGCGATGTCGTGGAGGTTCTCGGCATGGTCATCAAGCGGTACATCGCGGGGGGGGACGCGGTTATCAACGGCGTCTCCATCAGGAAGATCGACAAATCGATTGAACTAAAGAAAAAGAATCCCTGAATCCCGGGTCAAAACCCGGTTTTCAACCCGTCACTGATACTCTTCTTCTGCGTGTCGATCAGCGGCAGGTAGTCCTCGAACAGGTGGATCCGGGTGCTGACCGGGAAGGGGATGTTGAGCGAGCTGATGATCGCCTCGCCCCGGTCCAGGGTCTGGATCTCGGTATCCATCCGGGAGAGATCCTGTTTCGCACTCCCGGCGATGATGTCCCGGTCGCCCTTGTCCCCGAGCCCCATGACGATAAAGGTGTTGATCTGGGCGAGCACCTTGGGATCGATGTTCTTCGGCTGCTGGGTAACAACGCAGAGCCCGACCCCGAACTTCCGTCCCTCCATGGCACATTCCCGGAAGACCTGGGTCGAAGAGCCGCCGGTCCCGAGAACCCGCTGTGCTTCCTCGATGGTGATCAGGACCTGTGAGCGATCCGCATGCTGGTCAAATACCCCGAACTGTTCGGAAGTCTCCCGGTGTTTTTCCAGGATGACCCGGGTGATGATGGAGAGGACGAAGAGCTCGCTTCGTTCGCTCATGTGCGGGATGTCGATGAGCACCACCTTCTTCTGGTGCAGGTGCTTCAGGATCTCGGGAAGAGCGGACCCCCGTTCACGGAAGAAGCGGCTGTTGCCCCGGGTAAGGTTCTCGAGCCGCCGTTTGATGACCCGCAGCGGGCCCGGGTTTGAGGTGCGGAGCCGGTGGGCGATCTCGCGGT
>JAAEES010000017.1 GCA_013415575.1 Methanomicrobiales archaeon
GGCAGGGATCACCTATGACAAAGAAGTCATGGAGCCGAAGGACACCTTCATCGACCGGTTCACCAAGGTCATTTTCCGGGGAAAGAAATGACCCCTACACCGGTCACCATCGTCGCACTGGGCTGTATCGATGGTGCTCTCCTGATCCTCTCCTACCTGATATATAGCCGTATCAGGGCTCTGTCCGGGCAATTCGATCGCCTGATCGGCAATCCCTGAAAAGAATCATATGGCCGGGAGATAAGACTGCTCCCGGTTCTTTCCCGAATCGGTATGGCTCTGGAGCGTGTTGTTTCCTGAACAACGGCTGTATCAGGAGCCGTTACCATCATCCCTGTTCTTAATCTCAAAGACGCAGTTCGGATCGCCTTTCGACCGGCAGGCGATCTCCCGCCCCCGCACCTTGATCCCGAACGCACCTTCGACAATTCCTGTGAGAAGCCCTGCCGTACAGAAACAGACTTTCTTTCCGGTATTCCCGAATGATTCGGATTCAACCGTGTGCTCGAGGGTGATTGTCTTGGTTTTTTCCGCCTCGTTCCATGTCATGGAGATGATCCTGAACCAGCCCATCTGGGAGTAGAAGGTGAACGCCATATTGGCAAGGGTGTTCGGATCGGTGATCCCCATCTTCTTATAGTGCTCGACATTCTCTTTACCCATATCCATGTATGCCCGGTAATTTACCCCACCGGCAGACATTTCGCCCATGGTCTTGATGAGCGAGGTGGTCATGGAGGTAAAGATGAACCGGGGCATCATGACTACCGGGTCATCGATCAACTTGATTTTTCCCTCAATCGGTTTATGCTCGATATATTCGGTGATAGCAGAATCGCCCTTCACGATCGCCTGGGCCTTCCACTTCCAGCTGGCTTCCGTCTGATCGGCAACAAACTCGCAACAGTCATCACCGTTTGCATGGCATTTTGTCTCTATGCAGAACCAGTTCTTCCCGGTTACGGCGGTCAGTACTCCCTCGATCCATCCCCGGTGAATCCCGCAGACCGGCATCTTCCAGTCCTTCATCACCTGCGACTCGAAGGTCTGTTTGTTCCGGAGGATCACCTTCTTGTCGCTCTGCTCAACGAGTTCGAACGGCGCCCCCCACCCCTGCTGGTTCTGGAGCTGGAAAACCAGCATCAGGAATTCAGCCGGAGAGAGGTTCAAACCAAGTTTCTGGAGGAAGTTATTGAGACCCCCCGAACCCAGGCCGACGGATCGGAAGAGCTGCACGGTGGCCTTTACGGCCAGTTTCCGGTTGAGGTTTGCCTCGTACATCTCGTAGATGGCTCTCACCAGGTAGTCGGGATTGCTCGCGGTGTGGACGCCGAGGTATGACACCATGCCCTGCAGGGGATCGATCTCCATAAAATCCCGGATATCTTTGGTTCCGGAGATGATCGCCTCAAAGTCTTCTTTCTCGATCTTCTTTCGCTCCATATCAGTATTCTCTCTGACTGAACTTATTTAAATAATAGTGATCAGACGGGGAATCGGAGACCGGAAAGGCATCGCATGATGAAAATGAGGCCGCAAAATGAATATTATCCTTACCTGTGAAAGTTATCCGATCTCAAGGTCGAGCGGTTTTTCCTGGAGATCAGGGGCGAAATAGAACTCGTAGACATCGATATCGTTCTCATCACGGACGATCAGGAGTTCATAGGGGCCATAGAGGAGCCGGAATGAGACTTCCCCCCTCTGGTCGGAAATGTCGTTCCCCATGATCTGCCCGTTCCGGCGGACCTTCACGGTAATCCCGGCTGCCGGAACCCCGCCCTTCGTGATGGCGATAATCAGTCGCCCGATCCCCTCCGCCTTCTTCCCGATTTCCGGGAGACCGAGAGAATAAGAGGTAGTCAGGTGGCTCTTGTCGTAGATCCTGCAGCCGAAGATGAGCCGCTCGACCACCGCTGGATTCAGGGGATAGAAGGTGAAGTGATCCTCCCCTCGTATCAGGTATATGGCCTTGTTCCCATAGAGCTCGCCCGTGCTGTCCGAAATCAGCGCCCCTTCAGGCTCGCCCTCAAGGAAGAGGATGTAGGTCTTCGTGCCCCGGTTGGATGACATCCCCACCCCATGGAACATCTTCTCCCTGACCATCCGCAGGAGATCTGAATATGCAAATATCCCCTGAGGCGGAACTTCCCGGATAAGATCATCGATGATGCCGGCACTGTCCACGAACAATTCCCCCAGGAAGGATGGAGACTCCATCCGGCCTTCTCTTATGCAGATAGTGACAGAGACCTGATATTTCTTATCCTTCTCTAGCCGAGAACAGGGAGACATAATAGCGAGGAGGACAACACTATACAGGATCCCCGTGGTTTCCCCGCTGATCGTCCCGGCTGCGGCAGTCGCCCTGACGCTCTTCTATGCATCTGTCCTTGATATCAGGGAGCGGAGAGTGCCGTTCCGGACCTGGTATCCCATGCTGATCATAGGGATACCCTTCACCACATTCTTCTATCTCCTCCTCATCCAGGGTGGAGGGGGCATGGCGGCGCTCCTGTATCTCGCGCTGAGCGGCCTGTTTTCGTTGTTGTTCTACATGTTTGCCCGGTTTCATCTCTTTGGCGGAGCTGATGCCTGGGCCCTTATCTTCATTACTGCGCTCATCCCCGCCTTCCCGGTGATCCCTCTCCTCGGTTTCCCACCACTTGCTTTCTTTCCCTTCAGCGTCCTCATCAATGCAGCCGTCCTCAACCTCTTCACCCCTATCGGCATTCTGCTGTACAATATATGGAACGGCAGCCATGCCCCGTTCCCGTATATGCTGCTCGGGTTTCCGGTCGATGGCGATCGCATTAGTGAGAGCTATGGATTCGTGATGGAGGATATCACCGAAGAGGGGGGAGCACTCAGCCGCAGGTTCGTGGGCATCAGGGAATCGCTCTCATCGATGGCACGCGGGGAAGGCCGGGTATATACCATTGACATGCGACGGAGACCCGATGAGTATACCCGGGAACGTGAACTCTACCAGAGAGCAGGCAGGGTCTGGATATCGTACGGGGTGCCGTTTATCGTTCCCATTACATTCGGGCTCGTGTCTGCCCTGCTCATCGGTGATTTTATTTTTGGCCTGCTGCAGATCGTATCTGGAGGATAGCATGATAGCGTTACATTTTGTTGATGGACTGATACCGGTCGTGGTTCAGGACGCAGGGACACGGGAAGTGCTGATGGTCGCCTATGCCAACGCCGAGGCAGTACAGATGACACGGGAAACCGGGTTTGCCCACTACTATAGCCGGAGCAGGAAGAAACTCTGGAAGAAAGGTGAGGAGAGCGGACATGTCCAGCAGGTGCGGGAAATCCGGGTGGACTGTGACGAGGACTGCCTCCTCTACCTGGTCGTGCAGGAGGGTGCCGCCTGCCATACCGGTTACCGGAGCTGTTTCTACCGGACAATCGAGGGGACTATCATCTCGGAAAAAGTGTTTGATCCTTCTAAGGTATATGCTAATAAAGGTCAATGATCATATACCTAAACGGTGATATTTTTTGAAATTAGTACCCGATACCAGCGTCGTCATAGACGGACGTATCACCTCACTGATAAAAACCGGCGAATATACGGGTGCAACAATAATCATACCCGAGGCAGTGGTAGCGGAACTTGAGGCACAGGCGAACCAGGGGCGTGAGATTGGCTTTTCAGGACTTACCGAACTCCAGGCCCTCTGCAAACTGGCCGGCGAAGGGGTAATATCGCTTACCTTCACCGGAGTCCGGCCGAGCCTGGAGCAGGTGAAACTGGCCAGCGGGGGAGAGATTGACGCACTGATACGGAATGCCGCAATAGAGCATGAGGCACAGTTCATAACGAGCGATGTCGTCCAGGCCGAGGTGGCCCGGGCCAAGGGACTTGACGTCGTTTATCTCCGGCCCCAGATTGAGGGGTTCGCCCCTCTTGGCATTGACCAGTTCTTTGACGAGCATACCATCTCCGTATACCTGAAGGAGCGGGTCGCTCCCATGGCCCGGAAGGGAACGGTAAAGGAGATGCAGCTGGTCAGGCTGCGTGATCAGCCGATGTCCGATTACGAACTCCGCAACCTCTCCCAGGAAATCCTCGAGCGGGCCAAGCGGGACCCCGACGGTTTCATCGAGATAGAACGCCGGGGGATCACCGTGGTCCAGATCGGATCCATGCGGATCGCCATCGCCCGGCGCCCGTTTTCGGACGGGATGGAGATTACGGCAGTACGGCCGATTGCCGATGTGACTCTTGAGAGTTTCGCCAAGGCTCCGGTCATCAAGAACCGGATCATGGGCGAGAAACGGGGGCTGCTTGTGGCCGGACCACCGGGTGCAGGAAAGACCACCCTCGCCCAGAGCATTGCGACCTACCTTGCCGACAACGGGTTCATCGTCAAGACCATGGAAGCACCACGGGAACTCCAGGTCCCTGACCACATCACCCAGTATTCCGGCCTGGAAGGGAGCATGCAGAATACGGCCGACGTGCTGATGCTGGTCAGGCCGGATTTTGTCATCTTCGATGAACTCCGGAAGAACGAGGATTTCAGGGTATTTGCCGATATGCGCCTGGCAGGGATCGGCATGGTCGGGGTTGTCCATGCGATCGGCATCCATGATGCTCTCCAGCGCCTCTCCGACCGGGTCGAATTCGGGGTTCTCCCCCGGGTGGTCAATACCATCATCTTCGTCGATAAAGGTGAGATCACCAATGTCTACGACCTGGGGTTCACCATTAAGGTGCCCGAAGGGATGTCGAGCGAGATCAATCTGCGGCCGGTCACTACCCTCTCCGACTACGAGACCGGGGAACTCCTCTTCGAGATCTTCAAGTACGATTCGGAGACTATCGTGATGCCGGTCATCCGACCGCTGGCGGCAGCAGCGCCGTTGAAACCCCCGGTCATCCAGAAAGAACCGGCGGAGAGCTCGTCCTGGAAGATTATCGAGAGGGACATCCAGCGGGAGATCGGGCGGTATACCGACGGCTATGTCGAGGTCCAGATGCTCTCAGATTCCAAAGCGGTGGTATACATCGAGGACAAGGATGTCCCGGCAGCCATCGGCAAGGGTGGAAAGAACATTGCCGGTATCGTGAACAAGGTCGGCATCGGGATCGATATCCGCCCCCGGAGCGAACTCGAAAAACCGCCCTCCGCACCTGCGCCTGAAGAGGAACTCCAGCTGGGTGGCGGGGTAAAAATCAGGATGGAGAAGAAGCAGCTGGCCATCATCTGTCCTGAACAGGCTGGAAAGATCGTGGATGTCTTTGCCGGAAAGGAATACCTCTTCACGGCAACGGTGAACGATTCAGGTGAGATCCACCTGGCCAAGAACAGCAGTATTGCGCAGGAAATGATCAAACGCTACAATGACGGGGATACCATCCGGCTCCGGCCGGTGTGAGGCCCAATCCCTAATTTTTCTCGTGGAGTACGGTTCCTTGTGTATGATACAGGTGAGAGGTGACGTTGTGTGAGCAGCCCAGATATGCGCCAGATCGAGCGTGACATCCTCCCGCTGTGGGAGCATGCGTTCGAGCCCGACCCTACCGATGGTGAGAAATTTTACCTGACCGTTGCATATCCCTACCCGAGCGGGGCTATGCATGTCGGACATGGGAGAACCTACATTGCTCCCGATGTCATCGCCCGGTTCTGGAGAATGCGGGGGAGGACTGTCCTCTACCCCATGGCATTCCACGTAACCGGGGCCCCGGTAATCGGAATCTCAAAGCGTATTGCCCGGGGCGACCCGAAGGCCGTCTCGCTGTACCGCGATCTCTACAAGGTTCCGGACGACGTGCTCGCCCAATTCGTCGATCCTCTCGCCATCGTCCGGCATTTCTCGGAAGAGTACCAGCGGGTCATGAGTTCCTGCGGGATCTCCATCGACTGGAGGAGACGCTTCACCACCGTTGATCCCCAGTACAGCAAGTTTATCGAATGGCAGTGGAAACACCTGCGGGAAGGTAACCACGTGCTCAAAGGGGCACACCCGGTGCGGTACTGTCCACAGTGTGATAACCCGGTCGGAGACCATGACCTGCTGGAAGGGGACAAAGCCGAGATCCTCAAATTCACCCTGGTGATGTTCCGGTGGAATGACACCTTCATCCCCACGGCGACCCTCCGGCCGGAGACAATATATGGTGTGACCAACCTCTGGGTCAACCCTGAGGTGACCTATGTCCGCATCCTTCTCGACGGGGCACCCTGGATCGTCAGCAGGGAAGCCGCAGAGAAACTTTCGTTCCAGGATCACACTGTTGAGATCACCGGTGAAATCCCGGGAACGGACCTGATCGACCAGACCGTCTCCCATCCCCTCTGCGGTGATGTTCCTGTCCTCCCGGCACGGTTCGTCGACCCGGACATGGCGAGCGGGATCGTCATGAGTGTTCCCGCCCATGCCCCATTCGACTACATCGCACTCCGGGATCTCCAGACAGAGGGGAAGTATACCGGGATCGAGCCGGTGCCTCTGATCACCGTTCCCGGGTACGGCACCGTTCCGGCAAAGGAGGCAGTCGAACGGGCAGGGGTCGCCAATCAGGATGACCCGCGGATGGAAGCCCTCACCCAGGAAGTGTACGGGGCCGAGTTCGCCCACGGCAGATTGTTTGACCGGTACGGCGGGAGTTCCGTCCGGGAAGCCCGGGACTCGGTCGCTTCCCTTATGATGGACCAGTACGGGTCTGTACCGATGTACGAGTTCGATACCCGCTCGGTTGTCTGCCGGTGCGGCTCGAACGTCGTGGTCAAGATCCTGCACGACCAGTGGTTCCTCCAGTACAGCGACCCCGCATGGAAGGCACAGGTTACCGGGCTCATCGGCCGGATGGATCTCGTTCCTCCTGAGGTCAGGGCCGAGTTCGAACGGACGGTTGACTGGCTCAAGGACTGGGCATGCACCCGGCGCGTAGGCCTTGGCACCCGGTTGCCATGGGACCCGGACTGGCTGATCGAACCCCTCTCTGATTCGACCGTGTACATGGCCTACTACACCATCGCCCACCATCTCGCCACGGTTTCCGCCGACCTGCTGACCCCGGAGGTCTTTGATTACATTTACCTCGGGAAGGAGGCATCGGGACTTCCGGAGCGTGAGAAGCTCGACCTGATGAGGAAAGAGTTCCTGTTCTGGTATCCCTACGACTTCCGGTTTTCGGCAAAAGACCTGATATCAAACCACCTGACCTTCCAGCTCTTCCACCACGTTGCAATCTTCCCCGAACCCTGCCTGCCGAGAGGCATGGTAGTCTTCGGGATGGGGCTCCTGAACGGGGCAAAGATGTCCTCGTCCAAGGGCAACGTCTTCCTGCTGGAGGACGCAGTGGATGAGTTCGGTGCCGATACCGTCCGGATGTTCCTGGTGGGGAGCGCCGAGCCCTGGCAGGACTTCGACTGGAGAAACGAGCTGGTCAGCTCGACGCGGAAGCAGATAGACCGGTTCATGAATACGGTGCTCGAGTGTCAGGCAGGACAGGAAAGTGCCGGGAACCTCGACCGCTGGCTGCAGAGCCGGCTCCAGGGCCACATTGCCAGGACCACCGAGGCCCTCGAACGGTTCCAGACCCGCCAGGCCCTCCAGGAGGCCTTCTTCGGGATCGAGTCGGACCTCAAATGGTATCGTCGGAGACTGCCCGCGGGATCGGCAGGCAGTCTTTACCTGAAAGAGCTCTGCTCGGTATGGGTGCGGCTGCTCGCCCCAGTCATCCCGTTCACGTGCGAGTACCTCTGGAAGGAGCTCGGGGGTGACGATCTCGTCTCGTACGCACCCTGGCCGGTTACCGGTCCGGCAGCAGTCGACAGCCGCCTCGAGCTCGCCGAGGACCTTCTGGCGCGGACGGTAGAGGATATCGAGTCCATCCTGAAGATCATCCAGATCGTACCCTCCGCGATAGCCATCTACACGGCGCCATCCTGGAAGAAACGGGTCTTCTCCGCAGTGGCTGCCGCCGAGAACAAGAACACGGTGGTCAGGGAGATCATGAAGGATGAAGAGATGAGGAAGAGGGGGAAAGAGGTCACCGATACCGTGCGTCAGTGCACCACACTCATCCACCGCCTGCCGCCCCAGATTATTCAGCAGCTCATCGATGATCTTCCCGATGAAGGGGCTATCTTTTCGGCGGCCGCCGGGTTCCTCTCAAAAGAGTTTTCAGTTCCGGTCTCTGTCCGCGATGCGGGGGAGAGCTCGCATGCCAAGGCAGCCTTAGCCCTCCCCTTTAAACCTGCGATTGTGATCGAGTAGGAGCTACTCCTCTTTCCCGACAGTCTTTGCTTTTTTCAACCGCTCTTTGGTCGAATACCCGGTAGCGATATCGAGATAACGCCTGAATTTCCGGTTCGTATCCAGGATCACCTCATCGCTGGCATCGGTATTCGACTCTGTATGCACGATCAGCGTCTTGCCGGTCTTTCCGATGGACACATCGAGGAACTTCAGGGCCCCGTAGCTGATCTGGTAGTGATCTCCGGCCTGGCGCACCTCGGCGCCGAAGCACTCTTTCAGGGCATCGACCATTCGGGTACCGAGATCCTGAGTCAGTCCCCGCTTTACCGGATATTCTTGCATAATACTTTTTTACATGGAGGGGGTATGTTAAACTAATGTCGCCGGATCCCAGTTCGGATATAAGGATATTCTCCCGTCCTCTGAGCCAGGAGGGCTCCTCAGTGCTCATGGGTTTTCCGGGGAGCGGTCTCGTTGGGAGTATCGCCCTGCAGTACATGGTCGACCAGCTTGAATTCGAGCAGATTGGCAGCATGAACAGCAAGTACTTCCCTCCGCTGGCCATGATGAACCGGGGGGTTATTAATGTACCGGTCCGGTTCTACGAAAAAAACAATATCGCTGCCATCGTTGCCGATATTCCCATCCACCCCATGATCTGCTACGAGGTGGCAAACGGGATCATGGACTGGCTGATGCCCTACAAGGTGAAGGAAGTGGTCACCATCGCCGGCATCATCACCAACGAACCTGAAAAACGGGTCTTCGGGGTGGCGACCTCAGAAGAGGCCCTGCCGAGGATCCAGGAGAACACCATCATCCTTCCCATCGGCAGCATTTCAGGGATTGCAAGCAGCATCCTGACCGAATGCAAGATCAGGAATATCCATGCTTACGGGCTGCTCGGGGAGACCATCAATGCACCCGATCCCCGTGCCTCTGCAGCCTCGATCGAGGTCCTGAACAAGATGTATGACCTCGCCCTCGATGTGCAGCCGCTGCTCGAACAGGCGGAGGAGATTGAATCGACCATGCAGAAGCTCGCTGAACAGGTCCAGTCTGCCGAGGCCATCCCGAAGAAAGAGCAATTACCAATGTATGGGTGAGTATCATGAACTGCTACGCACTGACCAGTATTGCCCCCGAAATCATCCGGGAGCTCCAGCGGGGAAAAGCGCGGACAATTGAACTGCAGAGCACCCACAATGTTATCACCCTGGCAGGGCTCGAGCCGGGATCAGCAGTCTTCATGACATCGGAGAATCTCGAAGACCTCACCCCTGGTGACTCCGGGATTATCGTCGAACTGATCGCACTCAGCATCACTATGAAGCGGATGGTGGAGTTCACCCAGGGTCTCCACTATGAAGAGCGGGAGCGAATGTCGGCCCGGATAAAAGTCCGGTGCATTGGATCTTCCACGGTCAAGAATGTCAGCCAGGAGAGCCTGATCCGGCCGGTAGCCGTTGAAGTGGTGAAATCGGCCTGCTACCACGCTCTCTGAGACTCTTTTATTTTCCAGGTACCGGGTATAAACGCCGTCCTGTTCCGATAGTTAATAGTGGTGAAACCCCCATAGTATGGGTTGCGAGGGCTTGTGGCTTAGCCAGGATAGAGCGCCGGGCTTCTAACCCGGATGTCGGGGGTTCGAATCCCTCCAGGCCCGTTCTCAGTTCCGGTGTGCATGAACCACGAAATCCAGCTCCTGCTCTCGGCGTTTGACCGGTCCGCGGGACCGGCGTGCGGGGACCGGCCGGAGGCAAACGGGTTCAGGGCGCTCTGCTACACCTGCCCGTTCTCGGAACGACGTCATAACACCCTCTTCTGCAGCAGGTTCCGGAAGTCAGTCGGGGCCCGCTTCAAGTACGGGCTGCCGGCGTGGAGAGCGACCCGCGATGCGATACGTGAGCGCGACGGACACCGGTGCATGATCTGCGGATCCTCCCGAAGTCTCCACGTTCACCACCGCGATCACGATCCGACCCATGACTGTGCTGCAAACCTGATCACGCTCTGCGAGTACTGCCATGCGAGGGTGCATAGTGAGGAGCGCCGGAACGGAGGCGCAGCGCGGGTGGAGGCGGTGCTTGCCGCACGCCGCCATACTTCTGCGTGAAAAGGCACACCTTCCGGGACGTTATCAGCGGGTCCCTGCCAGGGATATCAGGTTTTTTTCATGCATGACCGTGAATAACATCCGTTCCACGAAAAATGCAGGCATCCCTGCAGAGGGAAATTATCCCGGACACCCTGGTAATTGAACGACAATCGCCAGCAATCGGGCGTAATAAAAATAAAAAAAAGGTCAGGAGTCCTCGTCGGTAACGAGCATCACGTCGGCGATATCATGCTGGCGGAGTGCCAGTTTCTTGGCCTTGAAGATGTTTTTGCCTTCCTTTCCTATCGCGATTCCCCGGTCCTCAGGCCTGACCTCGACATGGGCCACCTGGCCGTCATCGCTCTCATCGAACTCGATACTGGTCACCTGGGCAGGGAGGAAACAGTTCTTCAGGAACTGTTCGGGGCTGGTGGAGTACTCGACCACTTCGATCTTCTTGCCCATGACCTCCATGGCCTTCTTGATGCTTGCCCCCTTCTTCCCGATGGCAAGACCCATCTCTCCGGGATTCACCACGAAGATGAGCCGGTTGTTCCGGTCATCGATGACACAGTCCCTGCTCCCGGCCCCGGTGAGCCGCTCGAACTGTGAGATGAGGTGCATACAGTCCTCGGTCAGCACGATCTCAGACATCGCGTTCACACCTTCTTCAGACTGAGAATATCCGATTCGCCGGGGCTGACCACGGCGAGTGCACTGACCATGAACGGTTTCCCGCAGGCCTTTCCGAGCTGGACGCCCGAACCATCAAAGGTGTACACAAAGAGATCGGTCTGTACTGCGAGCGATTCCCTGAATTTTTCCGGGCAGTTGTTGGCCAGAACGACCAGCTGTGCCTTGCCCTCATTGATGCAGTGTTCAGTTTTGTTCTGGCCAAGAATGACCTCACCGGTCTTGATGGCCCTTCTCAAAGATACGTTAAAATCCATTACAATTCTCCTAGTTTCAAAGGTTTCGCGATAAGTTTGACATCCCCGGTTCCGAGCTGGATAGGCTGGCCCACGATGACGTTCTCCGTGACACCAGACAGTTCATCGACCTCGTTGGCAACCGCGGCATCGAGCAGATGGTTCACGGTCACCTCGAAGGCGGCCCTCGAGAGGACACTTTCCTTCTCACCGGCAATCCCATGGCGTCCGATCTGCTTGACCTCCCCTTCCATGCACATCATGTCAGCTACCAGCATGATGTGCCGCACATCGACAAGGATGCCCTGTTCAGAGAGGGTGGACAGCGCCTCGTAGATTATGGCATTACGTGCTGCTTCGATCCCGAGAACCTGGGATATTTCGCTGATGTTGTTGGTACGGGTTCTGGTCGTGTCGACGCCCTCGACATCAAACACGTCTTTTAGGTTGGAGCCTTCAGTATAAAGGATATACTCTCCGCT
>JAAEES010000158.1 GCA_013415575.1 Methanomicrobiales archaeon
CCCTACTACCTCCAGGAGTATGTCCCGAATGACCGCGACTACCGGGTGTTCGTGATCAACGGCGAGGCGGTCGGGGCTATCATGCGGGTCTCGGATACCCTCGCCCACAATATCCACCAGGGAGGGACCGGGATGCCGTGTGAGATCAGCCCCGAGATGCAGGAGATCGCCGGTGCTGCCGCACGGGCAGTGGGAGTTGACTACGGCGGTGTCGACCTGCTCGCCGTGGGTGACGGCTACTGCGTGCTCGAGGTGAACGGGACCCCGAACTGGCACTGCATGGCAACACCGATACCCATGCTCCTCGCCGGACATCTCATCGAAAAAGAGCGTTCACTCAGGAAATAAGGGGAGAGAATACTACTGGATATATTCCATCTCTTTCAGGGTCTTTGACGCAAGTTCCCGCATACGGGCCGATATCCGTCCGGAAGCTGAGAACTCGACATCCTTCATGGCATTGGCGATCTCGTTTCCGAGCACAAAGATGGCGTACTTGTGCTCCATCTTGCTCTTGTGCATTTGCGCGGGGTTGATCTTCAGGGAGTGATAATCGGAGAATTTCAGATCGGGGTTATATCCTTCAAAAAAGTCCTTAATCTCATACAGCATCTGGTGCAGCGATATCAGTTCCTCTTTGTGCATAGGGGTGTCACTCCAAGCTATTCATGTTGCATCGAAAAAATAAATAGGTATCCATGGAAAAATCAGGCAATTTTAAGAAGCCTGATTGTCAAAGGGCGCTTGATAATCCCTTTAAAGTCCCGGGCCGCGATATATTCCAGTCCCTTGCTGACCATGAGGTCAAGCACCCGCTGGTTCACTTCTCCGTCAGTTATCAGCCCGGCGATGTCCCCATTCAGGTCTTCTGCCGCTTTCTCGAGGTCGTCGGGTTTTGCCTCCCGGATGACGGACAGGTCGGCTGAGAGGAACCGGGCGATCCGCCTGCCCCGGACCGCATCGATCTGGTCACTGAGGGTCTGTGGGCGCTGCTCTCCCCGCTCAGATCTCCGCTTTGGGGGTGGGACCTTTGCCGGACGTTTTGCGGGCGCCGCTTCTGCCGGCAATTCGGGAACACCTGGTTCTTCCTCTTCTCCTATCTGCTCCCTGACGTATTCGATGGGGACCTTGTTCCGCAAGGCTTTGATGATTTCCTTGCGGGACATGTCCTCCACGCTCTTCCCGCGTGGGGAGTAGGCGACGTAATCAATCTCAGCGACCTGCAAGAGCTCCTGCAGGATCAGGTCTCCACCCCGGTCCCCGTCAAAGAAGGCTGTCGCGGTTTTTTTCTCACAGAGATCGATGATGCCCTGGGGAATATTGGTTCCCTCGACTGCGACCGCTGTCTTGATACCATACCGCAGCAGGTTGATCACGTCTGCCCGCCCTTCGACCACGATGATGGCATCGGAATCAAGGACGTTCGGCCCGGCCGGAATTTTCTCTTCGCCGATGGTGCTGATCTTCTCGATCCGCATACTCTCCCGGACACTGTCGATCAGCTCCGTGCTGTCGATGGTTCCCTCCTCGAATGATCCAATCAGGAGCTCCTTTGCCCGATCAACGATCTTTTTCCGCCTGCTCACCCGGATGTCCTCGATAGAGACCACCCTGACCCGTGCCACGCAGGGTCCGACCCGGTCGATGGTCTCCAGGGAGGCGGCGAGGATGGCCGTCTCGGCGCGGTCGAGCGAGGAAGCTATGTAGATGTCCCCCTTGGTTTCGCCTTTTTTACTGGACACCTGAACGTCAATCCTTCCCACACGTCCGGTCCGTTGAAGATCACGGAGATCGAGGTCTTCGCCGAGCAACCCTTCGGTCTGGCCAAATATGGCCCCAACTACGTCGGGCTTCTCGACCACCCCCTCCGCTTCAAGGTAAAGGTGAATGAGGTACTTGGTAGTATCTGATGAGTACAATGAAACGCACCCCCATGCATCATGCAATAACCAGAATGCCTGATCATAGGTACATTATTATGTACTTTTAGAGAAGATAAACTATATGATTAGGTAGAATATTTCTAAAATTATTTTATAAACAAGATAATTTCATCACCGGTCCAGCAGCAGGGTCAGCTGGCGGATCAGCTCCCCGGGATCCAATCCCTCGACCAGGACTCTCTTGAGCGATGATGTTTCACCGGCAAGAATGCGGACCTTCCGGCGGGGAGTCCCCAGTGTTTCAGCGATGATGGCGATGACTTCCCGGTTCGCCTTCCCTTCCTGCGCCGGAGCCCGTACCGAACACCCGACCGCCGTTCTCCACTCGTTGTAACCGGAAGGAAATACGGCCCTCTTTGCCCCGGCCGAGACCTCGATGGTGAGAACCGCTCCGTCGTCATTCCATGAGACCGCTGGTGAAATATCGTTCATGATAAAAGTACAGGTAATCTGTCGCCCGGCTTTAACAACCACGGGTCATCGGTGGCTGATACCGTCCCTCTCCTGTTTTTACCCTAGCCGGGCGGTGCCTGTCGCACAACCGGGTTGTCCCGTAGCTCATTTCCAGGTCTTCGCCAGATGATCACCCGGGGACCTATGGCTGCGCTGTATCGGCACGCATATATATTGTGTGTCAGGGATAATAACCCCTTCCCGGGAACCAGAGGGGAGCGGTCTCGTGAAATTCACCGTTCTGGTAGGCAGGAGCCCCGCCCAGGATGACCTGTTCAGGGAAGACCGCCGGGAACCCTTCGTAGGGTGTCCATCCGGCCCGGCTGTGGAGATCGTCAATGGAGATTGCAGCGATCCCCTCTCCATAGAGTGCGAAGTCGGCCCGCTCGCCGGGCAGAAAACCTGCCCGGGGGATGCCCAGGATATCGGCAGGTCTCCAGGATGTCTTCTCCATGAGTGATGCCCGTGAGATTCTCCCCTCCTTCATCCAGGCCACGAGGAGAGGGAGCATGGTCTCAACTCCTGGAATCCCTGAAGGCGCATCACCGAAAAAAACATCCTTTTCCCGCAGGGTATGCGGCGCATGGTCAGACGCGATCACATCGATCCGGTCCCACATCTGCACGAGCTGTTCGCGTTCCCTCTCGCTCCGAATCGGGGGATTAACCTTCCGGAGGGTGTCGGTTCCGATGCTCTGCTCGATGGAGAGGAAAAGATGGTGAGGGGTGACCTCAACCGAAGCGTTTCCTGCGGCGGTGACCGAGCTGGAAACGCTCAGGTGACAGAAATGAAGGCGGGCACTCATCCCGTGCGATTGGACGATGGA
>JAAEES010000159.1 GCA_013415575.1 Methanomicrobiales archaeon
GCCCTGGTGCTGGATTATGACCGGAAGCTGCAGTCCCTTGATGACAGTGAACAGCGGACCCGCGGGGAGCTCGGGGCGGTCGCAGAACAATCGGCACGTCTTGAAGAGCAGATACGCTCAATCCATGCAGATTGTATCGAGATTGACCGGGCACGGCTGACGCTCGCCGATATCTCTGCCCGCAGGGAGGCTGAGGAGGCTGCACTCACCACGGCCGTCTCCCAGATTGCACAGAAAGAGGAGGAGATGCACCGGCTGGGAATCGACCGGTATGATCCGCGGTCGCACCGGGCACTCGAAGAAGAGATCACATCGCTTGAATCTGCACGGGCCCGCCTGGCTGAGATTACGGCCATGCTCGGGCGCGAGCCGGTTCTTGGGGCGGAGCGGGACTCCCTCGTGGACGAGATCAAAGAGTTTCAGGACCTTCTTGCCGAAAAAAGGACTACCCTGACAGAGATCGGGTATGATGATGCCAGGAAGCGGGACCTCGAGGCCGGACTGGAAGCCCTCCGGCCGCTGCGTGACGAATTTATCAGCATCACCGACCGCCTCTCCCATGAACCGGAAATCCTGGGACGGGTGGAAGCGGCCCGGGCCGAACAGGCATCCCTCAGGACCCGGGAGAGCGAGATCGGTGAGAGTCTCGCCACTCTCGGCTGGACCGGTGAGGAACAGCCGGCGGTGAATGCCTCCCTGCATGCTCTTGAAGATTCCCTGCGGACCTGCTGCTCTGAGAAGACGCGGCTTGCCGAACAGATCTCCCGGCTGGAGTCGCTCCAGTCACAGCTTCAGGGAGCGAGAGCCGAAGCAGCCCGGCTCAAAGATGAGCTGGAGCTGCTCCGGGCCACCAGGAAGATTGTGGCCGAGTACATCGTCTACCTGATGCAGGTAGTCCGTTCCCGGATCGAAGCCGATGTGGGACGGATCCTCGGGGAAATCACCTCCGGAAGGTACGACCGGGTGCTGATCGATGAGGACTTCAACCTCCTCATCAGGGATATCGACAACGACTACCCGGTCGAGCGGTTCAGCGGGGGGGAGCAGGACGATATTGCCGTGGCGCTCAGAATAGCGCTCTCCCGCTACCTTGCCCATCTCAACCGGGTGTGCGAGAACACCTTCCTGATCTTTGATGAGATCTTCGGGAGCCAGGACGAAGAGCGGCGAAACAGCCTCCTGCTTGCGCTCCGGTCGCAGGAAGCATATTTTCCGCAGATCCTGCTCATCTCTCACATCCCCGAGATGCAGGGCGAGTTTGCAAATACCCTCCTTGTCGAGCTCGGGAGTGACCAGGCGAGCAGGATCCAGGAGGTGAATCAATGAGCAGGAGGAGCGGGTATGACGAATCCCTGGCCGTCACCACGTTACGGATACGTTCTGCGCTTCCGGAGAACATTGCCGACCTGTTTGCCCGGTGTTCCGGGAAGACCGCTGTCCTGCCCGTCTCTCCCTCCCGGGGCGCGAAGATCGCGGCGGTCGACGGGAGCAACGCAGCAGTGCTCGAGTCGGGAAGCATGACCATTTCGGCCGTGCGGGCCGGCGGAGTCCTGTTCCGCGACGGTGAAATCGACCGGAAGCGGACACCGCTCCTGCTGGTGAGCTCGGGATCAGGGGAAGGAGCCGACGACTTCTCACACTTGTACCGGGAATGCTTCAGGTGCGACCCGGGAAAGACCCTCGGGGATGATGAACAGGCCATGCTGGCATCGCTGGCCAGGGACATCCTCGAGTACTGGATGGCCGGTGAAGTTCTGGAATCGCTCGAACGGGGTGATCTCCTGCTCCTGGACGGGGCACTCCGGGTCTCCCACGAGAGTCTCGATCCCGAACTCACCAGGCTGATCGGCCGGGCTGAGCGGAAGGGCGTCCTGCTCGCCGCGGTGGCGAAACGGACCGCCGCCACATTCGGGGACGGGTACCCGCTCCTGCCGGCGATCGCCGCGTATGCCGCCAAACTGGGGAGAGCATCCCCCTGGTGGGTGAAGGTCGATGAGACCATCCTCGACCAGACCCGGTTCTCCCAGTGGCAGCATGGTGAGGTGCATGTTGCCTCTCTCCACCAGCACACCGGGATTCCGATCAAGATAGAACTCCCGGTAAAGCAGTCCCGGGAACGGACTGAGCAGACGTTCTCCCTGCTGGCCGGGTGTGCTGATGACGGAAGGATACCGGGATACCCGTTCCCCCTCCTTGAAGCCCACCGGACGGTGGTGATCGGCCAGCCGGTGCTCGGCCAGGTACGGCAGGACATGATCGCCGCCCTTGACCGCGAAGGGATCGATTTCTCCCGCTATGCGATGATGTTTGGGGATTACCATGATGAATTTAGAAGATACTGATACCAGCGACCGATCAAAGTTCCGTCTTATCGGCACGAGCGTGCTCGCGTACCGGTTCATTGTCCCCCACGACGAGACACTGTTCGTTGGCGAAATCCTGAAAATCGCCGACGGGCAGAAAGGGTACAGCTTCTTTGCCAAGGTCACGGACATGGTCCATGAGAGCAACTTTGCTGATGAACGGTGGGATACGCGCCCGTTCTCCGAGCAGTTCTACCGCCTCGGTGATGATGTCTTCGTGGGAGTTGAGGCTGTCCCGCTCGGGTACGTGGATGGGGAGGGAACGTTCCGGAAGCCACGGACCCTCCCCACCAAGTTCTCACGGGTCGAGGTGCCGGATGCCCATGATCTCTCCTTCCTCACCCAGGTGATGGGGGACATCGAGGTGGGAATGATGAAGAGCGGGCAGGATGTGATACGGGACGTGCCGGTCAGGATCCACAGCGAAGTCCTCCCCCAGCACATGGGGGTCTTTGCCACCACCGGGATGGGCAAGAGCAACTTCATGAAGGTCTTCTCCGCTTCCTGTATGAGAGCACGGCAGTTCGGCCTCCTGGTGGTGGACCCTCACGGGGAGTACCTGCAGGGCGGTCGTTCATCGACCGGGATTCCGACACTCGGCCTGGTACACTACCAGGGAGGACGGGATGGCCTGGCCGTATTCTCCTCACGCGATGAAACCCAGCGGAAGAAGTATGGTCTGAACACCCTTGCTATCGAATACGATGATTTCCGGATCTCCGATCTCTCCATCCTCTACGACCTCTCGTTTCCCCAGCGGGATATCGTTGATGCTCTCGATGA
>JAAEES010000160.1 GCA_013415575.1 Methanomicrobiales archaeon
GCCATATAATCATAGGGTTTTACTATTGACTGGTCATATCAGGATAGTTAATGATCCGGTGGAATTAGTCCCCCTTCTTATCACGTTCAATAACAGCTGCTACAAACAGGTATATGATCTCCTGAACCGGTCCTGGATGACCGAAGAGGAACTTTCCGAACAGCTGAACGACAACAGCGTGGGCCACTGCATCACCATCCTGAAAAAAGGCAACCTTATTGAAGAGCAGTGGAGGATGCCGGAACCAGGGGAACGGCCGGTCAGGGAATTTCGTGCAACATATAATAAATTCAGGGCCAATTTTCAGTGCAATTTCTCGGATCTCTCCGATCTTCTCTATATTGCCAGCTCGAACGAGGAGCACCTCAGGCTGATGGTTGAAAAGATCGAAGAGGAACTCAGCAATGGCAATACTTCTATCAATGACATGGCACGGAAGTTTGGTGTCAGCCCGGTTTTTATCAAAGGCCTCGCAAAGCGGATCCCCCACCTGGATGTGAAAGGACAGGGGCTGGTGCTGCTTGACAGAAGCCAGTAACGACCCCCTGTACTCAATTCTCCGGAGTAAAAGGGAAGTCACGAGGTTTCAGATTCTCGTGGAGATTGCCGAACACCAGCCGGCCATCCGCCAGCAGGAAATCGCCGAAAAACTGGGGGTTACGCCTCAGGCAGTCTCAGAGTATATCCGTGAACTGGTGGACGACGGGATGGTATCCGCCCACGGGCGCGGGAGATACGGGGTCACCCGGGAGGGCATCGAGTGGGTGCTGAACCATGCCGAGGCACTGGAAAGTTATGCCCGGCATATCCGGAAGGATATTATCCAGCAGGTTTCAACCTGGACGGCGCTGGCCGCCGAGGACCTGCGGGAGGGAGACCCGGTCGGGGTCTATATGAAGGATGGATGGCTCTACGCGGCAAAAGAGCCGCGGAGTGCCATGGGAACGGTGATACGGGACTCCCGGAAGGGAGAAGATGTCGGTGTTGCCCGGCTGTCAGGAATCATCGATCATTCAGAGGGGACAGTTCACGTTTGCAAGGTGCCCAGGATCCAGCGGGGCGGTTCACGGATGGTCCGGCCCGATCTCATCAGGGAGGTCATCGGGAATACGGGGATGGTCGCAGCTGTCGGTCTCGAGGCATATATTGCCCTCAAAGAGGCAGGCCGGATCCCTGACATGTTCTTCGGATCCAGGGAGGGTGTCATTGAAGCGGCGTTTCACGGCATCGATTGTGTTATTCTCATCGTGGATGAAGAATTTACGGATTTCCTCAAACGGCTCGAAGGCGCCGGCCTCTCCTACCTGATCCATGACCTGGTCGCCTCATGAGAGTCATCATCCATCCCCTCCAGAAGGGGAACTACAAGATCCTGTTTCTCGAGAACCAAAGTGTGCGGGGAACCGGTTTTGCGGATCTCTCCGAGACCCCGAAAGGGGTCAGGCCGGTCCAGTACCGGCTCCGGTGGGGGAGCAGGAAGCAGTTCCGGAACACCCCCACCCGGGACTTTATCGCCTCCCTCAGAAAGGCCGAAATATTCCTCACCTGCCATGACGACCTGTTCGAGGCGTTTCTTTCAGATTTCCAGATCCCGTTTACCTTTGTCGACCTCTGCCGGGTCTGCCTCCTCGAAGAACGGATAACCCCCCTCAACCCCGCGACTGCGGTCAGGTACCGGGGGTCCGAATCAATCTGCCCTGACTGTGCAAAGCGGGAACTCCGCCGTGAACTCGCTCATATGGGACGTATCGGGAGGCAGGCAATGTCTCACATGGAGGCCCTGATCCAGAAGTACCGGGATGTGGACAAGGTGCTGGCAAGTATCCAGCCCGAAGAGATCCGGATGTCCCAGACCCTGTTTGACCGGCTGGAAGCCCACCCGGTCCAGCATACAGCCCGGCTCGAGGAGCTTCCGCTTCCCCGGAATTTTATCGATGCCTCGGGTGTGGAGTCCCTCATGCCTGCCCAGCAGATGGCGGTGGATGCCGGTCTCCTGTTTGGAAAAGACCTGCTGGTCGTATCGGCAACAGCGAGCGGAAAAACTTTTATCGGGGAGATGGCCGGTCTTAAGAATCTCCTTGAAGGTCGGGGGCAGATGATCTTCCTTGTACCGCTGGTGGCCCTGGCCGTGCAGAAGTACCAGCGGTTCCTTGAACGCTATGGAGACATCACCGGGGTGGGTATCCTGATCGGGAAGAGCAGGATTAAACTGCCTGAGAACCGTCCGGTGGGGGACCGGAACACCGGGGCCCCGATTGTGGTCGCCACCTATGAGGGGATCGATCACCTGATCCGGTGTGGAAAGAATCTCAAAAGGGTAGGTACCGTGGTGATCGATGAGGTCCAGATGCTCGAAGACAGCGACCGGGGGCACCGCCTGGACGGTCTTATCGCCCGACTCAAATACCAGGCCCCCAAAGCCCAGTTCCTATACCTGAGTGCAACTATCGGATTCCCGAAGATCCTCGCTAAAAAGCTTGATGCCACCCTGGTCAGGTATGATGACCGCCCGGTCGCCCTCGAACGCTACCTTCTCTTCCTTGAGCACAAGCAGAAAATTCCTACCATCAAGAGGCTCTGCGAAGAGGAATTCCGGCACGTCTCATCCAAGGGGTTTTCCGGCCAGACCATCGTTTTTACCAATTCCCGTGCCCGCTGCCATGTGATTGCCGATGCACTCGGCCCGAAGTACGGGGTGTACCATGCAGGGCTCACCTCCCAGGAGCGGCGGGCGACTGAAGCACTCTTTCTCTCCGGGAAGCTGAAAGCGGTCGTTACTACCGCAGCGCTTGGTGCCGGGGTGGATTTTCCTGCCTCGCAGGTCATCTTTGACTCGCTGGCCATGGGTATCTCCTGGCTCTCGGTACAGGAGTTTAACCAGATGGCGGGGCGGGCCGGCAGGCCGGACTACCATGATCTCGGAAAAGTAGTGATCCTTGCTGAACCCGGGGCGAGCTATTCCCGGGTATCTTCCCATACTGAAGAAGAGATGGCGATGCGTCTCCTGAAAGGAGAGATGGAGGAGGTGGCCCCTGAACATGACCTTGAACAGAGCTCAGAGGAATTCGTGGCCAATGCCGTGGTCTGTAACGGGAATGAACGGGATCTCGAGCGTATATGCGCCACTATGGTCGG
>JAAEES010000018.1 GCA_013415575.1 Methanomicrobiales archaeon
CCGACAGCGACATTGTTGTAGACCATGGTACCCGGATCAGACGTCTTCGTGATGAAGCGCTCGCCCATCTGGGTGTTCATGTTGGCAACCTTCAGGTTCACGGAGCTGCCGGTCTCGACCACGTTGCAGAACGAGGGCATCTCGCCGTCGCTTGCGAACGGACAGATCAGTGCCTGGTCAAACTTGCCATACCGCTCTCCGGCACCATCGAGCATCATGTAGTCGGTACTGACGACCGAGGATGCATCAATGCCGAGGTAGGTGATCTGCTTGACGGCCTGGACGTTGTACTGGCCGAGCAGCTTGTTGCCCGTGCTTACATCGAGGTCCTTGTCATAGGAGATGTACCCGTACTCAGAGTTCTGTGTGTCCTCCGTATAGACGGTGGTATAATACGTAAAGTGCTCTGCGTTCGGGATGTCCCCCAGGTCATCACCATCAGAGTTCATGACCGTCAATACAACATTGGATGCAGCATTGAAGTTGCCTGCCCCAATGACAGTCGTTGACGTTGAGAGTCCCTGAGTCTCCAGGACTGCGATGGCGCCCGGGTCTGCCATTGCCATGCCGACCACAAGAAGGGCCAGGGCAATAACCAAAATTCCGAGTTTCTTCATAAATATCCTCCTACATTTCATGCTGATACTCTCAGCATCACTTCATTTTTTGTGATGAGAATTTATAAAGTTTCCGTTCTTTTTCCGGTGGTGAGCCATATTTCAGCGTATTTCAGGAAATACAGGACCGGTACAAGAGTTATGAAACGATTTTCAACAACAATAAAAAGAAAAGATCCGGGAATGTTCCCGGGTCTGTTCCAGACGCTCGCTTATCCGAGCTTTGAGGTGTAGCTCATGGACTTTGCGAAGGACGTGATGTCACCGGCGAATGAGGTGGAGTCCTTGAACGTCATCGTCTCAGCGAGGTCACCAGCGTCAATGCCATTCCGGCGCCCAGTACCATCCTGTCCGCCTTCCTTGATGCTGCCCTGGATGAAGGCAGAGACGGAGCCCTTGGACGGGACATCAGCGGCGTAGGAACCGACAGCGACATTGTTGTAGATCTGGACACCCGGGTCAGACGTCTTTGTGATGAAGCGCTCGCCCATCTGGGTGTTCATGTTGGCGACCTTGAGATTTGCGCTGCTGCCGGTCTCGACCACGTTGCAGAACGCAGGGGCATCGCTGGGAGATCCGAACGGACAGATCATCAGACCCGCGACGGTCCCGTAATCGGCTCCGGCACCATCGAGCATCATGTAATCGGTGGTGAGGATCGAAGATGCATCAATGCCGAGATAGGTGATCTGCTTGACGGCCTGGACGTTGTACTGGCCGAGCAGCTTGTTGCCCGTGCTTACATCGAGGTCCTTGTCATAGGAGATGTACCCGTACTCAGAGTTCTGCGTGTCCTCAGTGTAGACGGTGGTGTAGTACGTAAAGTCATTGACATTCGGGATGTCCCCTAGGTCATTCTCACCATCTGAATTCATGGTAGTCAATACAACACTGGATGCCTGATTGAAGTTCCCTGCCCCAATGACGGTCGTGGACACTGAAAGTCCCTGAACCTCATTGACTGCGATGGCACCTGGATCTGCCATTGCCATGCCGACCACGAAAAGGGCCAGAGCAATGACTACTATTCCGAGTTTCTTCATGAATATCTTCCTACATATCATGCTGATACTCTCAGCATCCCTTCTATTTTCGTAGCTCAAATTTATTAACTTTCCGTTCTTTTTTCTTGAATTTAAGCCGGAATTCAGCATAATAGAAAAATACAGAACGTATGGTGGGTGAATAGCGAGCGGATGATTTCAGAACTTGCAGAAAAAAAGAAAGATCCCGGGAATGTTCCCGGGTCTGTTCCAGACGCTCGCTTATCCGAACTTCGAGGTGTAGCTCATGGACTTGCCGAAGGACGTGATGTCACCGGCGAATGAGGTGGTGTCCTTGAACGTCATCGTCTCGGCGAGGGCATCAGCGGCAATTCCATCCCGGCGCCCATCACCCGCAGGTCCGCCTTCCTTGATGCTGCCCTGGATGAAGGCAGAGACGGAGCCCTTGGACGGGACATCAGCGGCATAGGAACCGACGCCTACATTGTTGTAGACCTGGACACCCGGGTCAGACGACTTCATGATGAAGCGCTCGCCCATCTGGGTGTTCATGTTGGCGACCTTCAGGTTCACGGAGCTGCCGGTCTCGACCACGTTGCAGAACGCAGGGGCATCGCTGGCAGATCCGAACGGACAGATCATCTGATCCCCAATGGTCCCGTAATCGGCTCCGGCACCATCGAGCATCATGTAGTCGGTGCTGACTACCGAAGATGCATCAATGCCGAGGTAGGTGATCTGCTTGACAGCCTGGACGTTGTACTGGCCGAGCAGCTTGTTGCCCGTGCTTACATCGAGGTCCTTGTCGTAGGAGAGGTACCCATACTCAGAGTTCTGGGTGTCCTCGGTATAGACGGTCGTGTAGTACGTGAAGTTAGAGACATTCGGGATGTCTCCCAGATCATTACCATCTGAATTCAGGGTAGTCAGTACAACATTGGATGCAGAATTGAAGTTACCTGCCCCAATGACGGTCGTTGACGTTGAGAGTCCCTGAGTCTCAAGGACTGCGATGGCGCCTGGGTCTGCCATTGCCATGCCGCCCACGAGAAGGGCCAGGGCAATGACCAAGATTCCGAGTTTTTTCATAAATATCCTCCAACATGCATGCTGATACTCTCAGCACCACCCTTTGTTGAGGAAAATACATTAAAAAAAGAAATGATACAGTTTGTTGGATCATCATACTTCCCGGTTCAAGGATATATCGTGAGGATAATCTCACTGTGCCGCTCCTGTGAATCTGGCATGAAATGACGTAAGTCCGTTTGGTTTCCTGAGTTCCTCTTCCCCTCCAGAAATGAAAAAAGAGGAAATTGCCAAATCACCGCTTTTCAGTTCGAAATTTAAAAAAAAGAAATATCCCGGGAATGTTCCCGGGTGTTGTTCCAGACGCTCGCTTATCCGAGCTTCGAGGTGTAGCTCATGGACTTTGCGAAGGACGTGATGTCACCGGCGAATGAGGTGGAGTCCTTGAACGTCATCGTCTCGGCGAGGGCATCAGCGGCAATTCCATCCCGGCGCCCATCACCCGCCTGTCCGCCTTCCTTGATGCTGCCCTGGATGAAGGCAGAGACGGAACCCTTGGACGGGACATCAGCGGCATAAGAACCGACAGCGACATTGTTGTAGATCTGGACACCCGGGTCAGACGACTTCGTGATGAAGCGCTCGCCCATCTGGGTGTTCATGTTGGCGACCTTGAGATTTGCGCTGCTGCCGGTCTCGACCACGTTGCAGAACGCTGGAGCGTCGCTTTCAGATCCGAACGGACAGATCATCTGATCCCCAACGGTCCCGTAATCGGCTCCGGCACCATCGAGCATCATGTAATCGGTGGTAAGGATCGAGGATGCATCGATGCCGAGGTAGGTGATCTGCTTGACAGCCTGGACGTTGTACTGGCCGAGCAGCCTGTTCCCGGTAGTAACGTCAAGGTCCTTGTCATAGGAGAGATACCCATACTCAGAGTTCTGCGTGTCCTCGGTGTAGACGGTGGTGTAGTACGTAAAGTCATTGACATTCGGGATGTCTCCCAGATCATCACCATCTGAATTCATGGTAGTCAATACAACACTGGATGCCTGATTGAAGTTCCCGACCCCAATGACGGTCGTGGATACTGAAAGTCCCTGGACTTCATTGACCGCGATGGCGCCTGGGTCTGCCATTGCCATGCCAGTCCCGAAAAGGACCAGGGCAATGACCAAGATTCCGAGTTTCTTCATGAATTTCCTCCAACATGCATGCTGATACTCTCAGCACCACACCTTGACTGGGAGAAATATTCTTTTAAAAAACGATGATCATGGTGGTTCTTTGACCGAACGTTCCCATACAATACTATAACCCGGGAGTTTAACACGTCAGGCATCTTGTTGAGCCATTGCTGAGGCCGAATGGTTCTTTGATGGTATCAGATATATCAGGCCCCGATGTTCTTTAAGCCCCTTCGGATGAAGGAGATATATTGAATTGACCTCGGGAAAGCATGTTCCCAGACATAGGCAGGAGGAAAACCATTGAAGTATCCGTGTTGGATTTATTTCCATTGGTGCATCACGAGATATCAGAATGATACAGAGGATTGACCCGAAACGGAAATCAAACCCCCCCCATCTTTCGGATCTGGATGGACGATAAATGATGCGTGTCCGGGTTTCCAGAGATCCGCCCGTATTCCGGTTGTGTATATCCCGGAGGTATCTTCTGCAGGGGGGTTAAGAATCCTTACGTGAATTGATGGCCTGAGATAAGCGGTTGCCGCATTACCCGTCACATCCAAGTGCTGGAGCGGGATTGAATAAAAAAAGAAAACGGGATTACCCCGTTCACATCTGGTTCCTTCACACGCCGAATGCGGAATCGAAATGCATCTGTTTGTCGAAGAGGGTGATCTCTCCCATAATTTCAGTGCGATCCTTGAATGAGGAATCCTCGGCGAGGGCGTCCGGGGATCCTTCCTTGATTGTTCCCTGGATAAAGGCCATGACCGAACCCTTTGAGGGGACTCCCGGGGCATACTCTGTGACCAGAATATGGTAATTCGTCTCCACCGGAGAGTCACCGGTCTTGGTAATGAACCGGTTATTCGCAGTAGTGGCAACATTGGCGACACTCAGGGTAAATGTGCTGCCTGTTTCAACCGTGTTGCAGAACGCCCCAATGGTATCGTCGCTGCCAACAAACGGACAGATCATCCGGCCTGCTGCAGACTGTGAGGTGCCCGATCCACTCGTCATGAGGTATTCAGACGAATAGATTGAACCGGCGTCGATGCCCAGGTAGGTGATCTGCCGTGTGGATTCGATGTTGTATTGCCCTTGAAGCTGATTTGCTGTGCTGGCATCAAAGCTCTTGTCATAGGAGATATAGCCAATCCCGGCACTATGGGTATCTTCGGTATACACACTTTGATACACAACGGATGAAGCCCTGAGAGGCGGCATATCACTCAAGGATGTACCAGCGGCACTGCTGATAACGACCTCGCTCTCATGATCAAAATTGCCAACTCCAATCACCGTAGTCTGAATGGAGAGTCCCTGAACCTCTGTTTGCTGAGAAACTCCAGGATCTGCCAGCGCAAATCCGCACAGGAATACACTTATTCCGATGATAACTGATAGTGCTTTTTTCATCTGACCTCCTTCTGTCACTCTTGATACTCAAGCAGCATCTAGAGAATATCTGGGAGAGATTGAAATAAAATCCTTCCCGTTAATTGAGTGATCGGAAATTACATACCATTCGTCACAGGAATAAGGTTATAAACGGGCATTTAAAGCATTCCAGGAAAAGTTGAATTATAAGGTAACGAGCAACGGTGCACATCGCCTCATACCTGCATTTTGATGGAATCTACGAATCAGTTATCCATGAACGCATGTTATGAAACTTCAAAGAAGATATTCCCGTGAAATAATGTTTACTATCGTCGAAAAGGATCCGAAAAAAAAATTATCCCTGGGCCAATCAGGCAAAAGCAGATTTATAGCTCATAAATTTGCTAAACGATATAATATCCCCGCTCATCGAAGAAAAATCATAAAACTCTGAAGTCTGGAAGAGGCCCGTTGACATATCATTGTTTGTGGTGAATGCGTCCAGGGTATCCAGCTTTCCGGTAAAGGTTGTGGAGGAAAGCGCAGGTTTCGTCCCGAAACTGGTGATATCATACCCTCCCTCCATAGTTGTGCCCTTGATGAATGCAGACACCGAGCCCTTCGAGGGGATGCCCTCGCTATAGGAGCTTATCTGGACATTGTTAAAAATTTCCACACCCCCATCCGCACTACCTATAAAGCGATTGCCAAGCGAGGAACTGAAAGATGCAACATTCAGATCCGTGGTGCTGCTCGTCTCAAGTGTATTGGAAAAGGACGGGAACAATATATCACTAGAGAAAGGATATGCTGATACCGTCGGGACTGATGCCACTATCAGGCATCCCATACAGATCGCGAGGAGTATATTCTTAATTTTCATAGCAAACCCTCAGTTTTGATTCATTTGTTTTTGCGATCCTACATTAATGTAATGGATAGGTCGGGTGACCCATGGTGGCATTTCCCAGCAATCATGTAGGCATGAGTATTACTTCCTTGCTATAGTAAGATATCCCGAGTGCCCAACCCGCGTCGAGGGCCGGGTTCCCCGTTTGGAGCGGGTCATCTCCCGCTCGATGCACTCCACTGCTTTGACCGATGAAAAGAGCCCCTCTGCCGTATCCATTACCCCGCAGAGGTGTTCGATGAACGGGGTGTAGCAGGCGAGGTAACCGCCCGGGCGGAGCAGGGAATGGCCATGGCGGACATGATCCGGGCCGATGGTCATATCGTAGTGGACAACATCAAAGACGCCTTCTGCAGACAGCACATCCCCCGGGATGACCTTAACGTTCTCAAGGCCGGCCTCGCGGATGTTCTCAGCCGCAATCCGGGCAAAATCCTCCCGTGCTTCATAAGTCACCACATTCCGGGCAATCCCCCCGAAGAAGATGGCGGCGATCCCGCTCCCTGTCCCGGCATCGAGCACCACGTCGTTCCGATTCATCCCGGTAAAGGCGATCACCAGCCCGATATCCCGGGGAAGCATGGGAGCTCCGGTCCGCTTTGCATGCTCAAAAAAGTCCGGGGCCCGGGGGAGGAGGATTTGGAATGCATGCCCGGTATGTGACATGATCATGTCGCCGGGCGAAGCCTCCACTACCGCATCGAGGTCGATAATCCCTCTGTCCGTAGAAAATGTTCCTGTTCCACTCCGGACAAAATAGGTACGTCCCTCACCAATGAGCAGGATCCGGGACCCCGGACTGATCATTTCGAGACCTTCAGGATCGCCTCGGCAATATCGCCCCGGCAGACGGTGAGTGCCTCGCGGGCAGCCTCGAGGGAAACCCCTGCCTGCTCGGCAACCAGCCTGACATCGTCCTCGGGTATGGTGGGTGCGCTTTCCTCGAACCGGGGCTGACCCGCGATCTGGTAGGTGGTGACCCCCTGCATGGTCATGGCAGTGACTTCAGCTGCATCGAAGATGTAGTTCCCCCGCGGTGTCTCGACCACGATCCGCTGAACGTCCTCGATCTGCTCCACCTGCATCCCGAGCTGCTTCATCATCTGCTTCATCTTCTTCGGGTTTATGTTACCAGGCATCATGCCGATCACCTTCCCTGCCGTACTTTTACCGCTACACCGTAATTAAAGAGCAGCATCTCCCTGCCTGAAAGCACCGCCGAACCGGTCGCGAGGAGTTCATCATCGTTTGTCACTACCATCACCTCATCCCCGGCCCGGATATCGGGATCCGCGGCGATCACATGCTTTGCAAAGGTATTCTTCCCCTGGCGGATGAACTCCGCAACTTCATCGAGCACCACCACCCGGTATGCTGGGGGAGGCAGGGATGCAAGGAGCCTGAGGGCACCATCGATACCGAGCGTGAGATTCCCGTCCATGGCACGAACAGTGACGAGCCGCTTCCCCCCCAGGGTCACCTGCCGGATCCTCCCTGTCCGGGAGAGGATGAATTCGCAATCCTCAGGAAAAAGGGCTGCCCCCGCTCCTCCCCCAAACTGGAAGTCAGCGACGACCTGCACCTGCGTTCGCATACTGTCCGGCGAGTAGTTCATTGACATGTCTGACAAACTCCTGTTCTGATTCGCGGGGGATGAATGCACCGGCAGCAATCCGGTGGCCGCCCCCTGCCCCGCCCAGTGTGGACGAAGCCTCGGTGATGGCCTGCTGGAGGTCGATTCCCCTTCCCACCACCCGCTCCGTGGTCCGCATGGATACCTTGGTCAGGTCCGGATCTTCCGGCTGTTCCACCATTATCAGGATAGGTTTATCCATGTTCAGCTTGGAAAGCGCCATCCCTGCACCGATCCCCACAATGGTGTCGGGATAGCGATTTCCGACGTGGATGTACTGGAGGTGGGAGAGTTCGGTCACCCCGGTATCCAGGATATAATGGAGGAGTTCGCGAATGATGGCACGGTGATTGGTGAGCATGTGTTCGGCCTGCCGGTAGGCGATTCCCCGGTCCCCGCGGCAGATAGATCCTCCCACCCCCGGCCGCGACCACCGCCCGCAGGAGTTCAGCAGTGTCGCGAACTCCTGGGCGTTCCTGAGCGGTGTCCGTTCAGGTTCGTCCGGGAAGAGGTATGACTCGGCGAAGAGGCGGGAGATCCCTTCCCCGTGTGCCAGAAGCTGCTGGGCCAGGGCACTGGTGATACGTTTCCGGTCCTCGTCCGGTATCTCCTCCCAGACCAGCCATCCCTTGATCGGGTCCCGGAGCGGGATACCCAGCCGCTGGAGAAACTTCTGTGCTCCCGGTGCGTTATTGCTGATCCCCGGGATGAACGGGTCGTCGTTGTAGGAGAGGCAGACGTGGAGCGGCCTGGTTGAAATCCCGTAACAGTTGAGATCCCGCGCCCGGATCTCGATCAATCCCCGGGCCGCTCCCTCGTAGGCGATATCCCGTGCCAGCCCCACCAGACCGCAGTCTTCCCGTGCCATCATATCGCCAACGTTTCCGACAACCGCGAGGGGGGCCAGGTCCGTATTGGCGGAGTCCAGCTCCCGCGCCACCAGGTAGGCGACTCCGGCGGCGGAGAGCTTGGTGTGGCCGTAGGGCAGGCAATTGACCTGCTGGTAGGCTGTCCCGCTGTCCTGGCTCACGTGGTGGTCGATGATGAGCACCTCTTCGGTTGAGAGCCCGTGCTCTTCGAGCAGGTTCTGCTGCCCGGCACCAAGGTCACAGAAGATCTTGAACGAGTCGTCCTTCGGCACCTGCCCCATGGTCAGTGGTTCGAGCTGGCGGACGAAGACCGACGTTACCCGGATCCCTTCCCGCATAAGTGCCTGGGCGAGTACAGCCTCTCCGGATATACCGTCAGCATCGATGTGGGAGATGATGGTCACTTCGGGATGGGAGGAGAGCTCCCGCACCGCTGCCCGAACATCATCAGAGAGACCCATTACTCTAGTAATTCGCTGATCCAGGCAAAAATGTTGGTGTTCGAGCCGTTTTCCAAAAAATCATCCGGGCAGGACCTGCACAGGTATGCTGCCCTATATTTCATAAGCACTGCGGCCAGATGCTCTACCACACGGTGAGGATCCATGAGGCATATGCACGGTGAACCGGATGTTCTTCCACCGGGAATGGCAGAATTTGCCGAGACCGGGATGATCAGCCACGAGCGGATGCGGGTGGTGGACGCAAATGCCCGGGCACTGGGGCTTACATCGCTGCAGCTGATGGAAGGAGCCGGCAGGGCTCTCGCCGAATCGGTCAGGGCAGCCGGAGCCGGCCGGGTGCTGATCCTCTGCGGGAAGGGTAACAACGGTGGTGACGGCATGGTCGCTGCCCGGTATCTCCAGGATCTCGGGCCGGATCTTGTTGTTGTTGCAGGACCAGGAATGACTACCGAAACAGCAGGGCAGCTGCAGATCCTCACCCACTGCCAGGTCTCGGTCCACCCGGTCTCCTGCAGGGATGATGTCCTGGCGCTTCGTGCCCTGTTCTCACGGGCAGAGGTCATCGTCGATGCCCTCCTTGGCACCGGGTTGAAGGGAGCAGTGAAGGAACCAGTCCGGACCTGCGTGGAGCTGACCAACAGCTCTCCTGCAACCGTCATCGGTGCCGATATTCCTACACCGGGGATCCGGGCTGACCTCCTCCTCGCCTTCCACCGGCCGAAGGTCGAAGGATCCCGGGTGGCCGGTATCGGCATCCCGCTTGAGGCCGAGATCTTCACCGGACCCGGTGATCTCCTCGTACTGAAGAAGAGGCGGCCGGACGCCCATAAAGGGAACGGAGGCGAGGTGCTGGTGGTGGGAGGAGGGCCCTACCAGGGTGCCCCCTACCTCTGCGGGCTGGGGGCGCTCCGGGCCGGTGCAGACATCGTCCGGATCGCATCCCCGGTATTCGAACCGGTGCCCGATCTCATTTACGAACCGCTCGAAGGGAAGATCATCGAGGCCGAGCACATCGAGCAGATTCTCCGGCACATCGACCGTGCCGATGTGGTGGTGATGGGCCCGGGTCTCGGCGACAAGAGCCACCACGTGATCCGGGCGCTGGCTCCCCACTGCCGGAGAGCGGTCTTCGATGCAGATGCCCTCCGAAAGCCGCTGCCAAAGGCGGAAGACTCCCTCTACACCCCGCATGCCGGGGAGTTTGAGCGGATGACCGGAAAAGCGCCTGGTGATGACCTCGTCCCGCGGGCATGTGTGGTCCGGGACTCCGGTATACCCGGGACCACGCTGCTGAAGGGACCGGTCGACATCATCAGCGACGGCGTCAGGGTCCGGTTCAACCGGACCGGAACCCCGCTGATGACCGTTGGAGGGACCGGGGACGTCCTTGCCGGGGTTGCTGCAGCGCTCTTCTGCCTGTTGCCGGCATTCGAGGCTGCCTGCATTGCGGCCTACGTGAACGGGCGGGCAGGGATGTCGATCGAGAGGGAGCGTGCCGGGGGAATGCTGGCCAGCGATCTGCCGGCACAGATTTCACTCGAGCTCTTCGGAAAGGGAGGCAGGTAATGGTCGAGTTCACTCACATCAGGGATGAAAAGGTCCACATGGTGGACGTTGGTGGGAAGGCAGAGGTCAGGCGTGAAGCGGTCGCAGCAGGCAGGATCAAACTCCGAAAAGAGACGCTCGAGGCCATCCGTTCCGGGACGGCGCTCAAGGGCAATGTGCTCGCAACAGCACAGGTCGCCGCAACGCTCGCGGTAAAGGAGACCCATCATCTCATTCCGATGTGCCATGCCATTCCCGTCACTGCGGTGGAGGTCTCGTTTGACCAGCAGCAGGACGCGATCGAGGCCACCGTCACGGTTCGTTCGGTTGGCAAGACCGGGGTCGAGATGGAGGCACTCACCGGTGTTTCAGTCGCGCTCCTGACGATCTGGGATATGGTCAAATCAGCCGAGAAGGACGAACAGGGGCAATACCCGGCGACCCGGATCGAGGATATCCGGGTGCTTGAGAAGCGGAAAGGGTAGGTCAAGGCTCTGTTCCCGCGGGCATGGCTTTAAGAAGCATCCTGCCGATATATACTGGTCTTACGGGATCCGTCCCGTGAAGGAATGTGGCGTCTCTGACGCTGAACCTGATGGTGATCTACCATGGCGAAATCGATGTATGCCTACG
>JAAEES010000161.1 GCA_013415575.1 Methanomicrobiales archaeon
ATAGAACTTATAGTTCGGATGAGTGTTGAGTTTTGAGTTTGCTACCCAGGCAACCGACACCAAGGCTGCAATAAACCAACAGTCGTCTATACAACCCTGTTTTGGATCGGTGTAATATTTGCTTGTACTGGCATTATACGGGTCATCACCCGTATCCTCCCAATGATCATATTTTTTACCATCATCACAAGTAGCTCCGCTTAAGCCATTCGCAATACGATTTTCTTTCCTTTTTATTTCCTTCATCATCCTTCATCACCAATTTCTTTCAAGAACGAATCCAACCAGATATTGTGTTGATGATAAATACGGTCAGTTGTTAGTCCAAGTCCCCCATTTGAATGCCCTTTTAGGAAACCGCTGTGTGGATGATTCCTGTGTAACCCTCCAATACCTGTGGCGTTCACTGAGCCACTTCCATCAAAGAAAACATAAAAGTATGCACACCACTTAGGGAACCACATCCCACTAGATACCGGCGCAAGTCAAATCAGATAGCTCCATTATCCCTGAAAGTCAATAGTTCTCATTCCAGGGGTACCACTCCATGACCCTCTACGTTGCCCTCGACGACACCGACACCCGCGAGTCCCGGGGAACCGGGCGGCTTGCCCGGGCCATTGCCCGTGATCTCCAGCAATCCGGCTACCACCTCTCAGGGGTGAGCCGGCACCAGCTGCTCGTCCATCCCGATATCCCCTATACCTCGCACAATAGCTGTGCGGTCATCCACGTGGAGAATGGTGCAGATGCCGATTCACTCTTTGACCGGGTCAGGGAACTCATGCTGGGGGATTTCATCCCGGGCAGCGACCCGGGACTCGCAGTTGCCGAACACCATGAGGTAGTTCCCGAGATAACCGGGTTCGGGCTGGAGGCGAAAATAAGCATCCGGACACAGGATGAGGCACGCGCCCTCGCCCGGAAGTCCGGCATCCGGCTTGCCGGGCTTGGAGGAACAAACGGCGGTGTTATCGGTGCACTGGCCGGGATCGGCCTCGCGGCATCGGGGAACGACGGCCGCTTTATCCTGTTTCGGAACCTGCGGGACTTCTCCGGAGATATCCGTGCCGAAGACCTCCTTGCAGCAGGGGTTGTCATGATAACCACCCTCTCGGGTGAATCAGTCACCACCGGGATGGTGCGGGTGCGAAAATTCCCCAAACCGGCCATCCGGAACAGGACACCCGTTCTCTTCGTTGAGGAGCGGGACGGGATCTACCACGAGGTCATCCGGGACTGATACTGGATTATCCTGGCGGAAGGATAGTAACAGAAAAATACCGCCACGGAATCTCTTTTAAAGAATGTCCGGACTCTGGAAACCGCTGAGGGAACCCGGCATCTGAACCCCGGGCAGAATCCCGTGAATAAATGACTTATCAGAAAAAATTGAAGATATCCCTGTTCACTCTTCCCGGATCTCCCGTCCCAGCAGCTTCACCAGCAGGGCCTTCTGGGCATGGAGCCGGTTCTCGGCCTCATCAAAGACCAGGCTCTGCGGCCCTTCGATCACCTCATCGGCTACTTCCTGGCCGCGGTGTGCCGGGAGGCAGTGAAGGAAGATCGCCCCCGGATCGGCTCTCCTCATCAGGGCACCGGTCACAGAGTAGCCGGAAAACGCCTTCAGCCTTTCTGCTTTCTCGCCTTCCTCTCCCATGGATACCCAGGTATCGGTCACCACTACATCCGCATCTGTTACGGCATCCCCGGGGTTCCTGATCAGGGTGACCTCCCCCCCTGCTGCACGGGCCCGGTCGACCACATCGGCGCGAGGCTGGAAGCGGTGGGGGGAGGCGACTGTCAGCTCATAGCCGGCCAGCGCCGAGGCCAGCACCAGGGAGTTACAGACGTTATTCCCGTCCCCGATCCATGCCACCTTCAGTCCGGACAGGGTGCCGAAATGCTCCCGGATGGTCATGAGATCGGCGATGATCTGGCAGGGATGCTCCCGGTCCGAGAGTCCGTTGATCACCGGCACCTCGGAACAGCGGGCGAATTCCTCGATAAGCTCGTGGTGGTAGGCCCGGATCATGATGCCGGCCACGTAGCGGGACATGACCCGGGCAGTATCCCGGATCTCCTCCCCCCGCCCAATCTGGAGATCGTTGGGGTTCAGGAACAGGGCATGTCCGCCGAGCTCAAACATCCCGGTCTCAAAGGAGATCCTCGTCCGGGTGGACGCTTTCTCAAAGACCATGGCCAGCGCTTTCCCTTTCAGGAACTCGTGCGGCCGTCCGGCTTTCCTGAGCATCTTCAGGTTGACCGCCTCGCTGATGAGGACCTCCAGATCGGTTGCGGAGAGGTCAAGAATGGAGAGCAGATCCTTGTTCATCGGATCTCCTGCATGTGAGCAACCCGTTGTTCCAGCAGGCGGGCAGTCCCGATATCCCGGCGGTGGCGCACCCTTCCGCTGACCGACGATGCGGCATCTTCGGCAATCTTCTCTGCCTTCTCCAGGCTGTCTGCCACGCCCACAAACGCCAGAGTCCGGGATGTCTGGGTAAAGAGGCGGCCGTCCCGCTCCTCAACGTTGGCATAGTACATGATGGCTTCTGATTCATCATTCATGCTCAGCTCTTCCCCGGTCAGGGGGGCATCCGGGTATCCTTCGGGTACGAGGTACTTGCAGACGGTCGCCTTGTTCGAAAACCGCACATCGGCAGCCGACAGGGTTCCCGCAACGGTCTTCTCGATGATGGCCAGGAAATCTGATTCGAGCAGGGAGAGCACGTTCATCGCTTCCGGGTCACCGAACCGGGCATTGAACTCTATCACCATTGGTCCTCGGGCAGTATTCATGAACTGTCCATAGAGAATTCCCCGATAGGGAAATCCTGCCTTCTCCATGGCTGCGACTGCGTCCTTCATGATGGTGAATGCCTGTTCCGCGTCATGCCGGCTCACGAAGGGCAGGGCGTGGTCCGGCATCGAGTACGATCCCATCCCCCCGGTGTTCGGACCCTGGTCGCCTTCAAAGGCCCGCTTGTGGTCCTGTACCAGCGGCATGGGAACCAGGTGCTTTCCATCGACAAAGGCCTGGAGGGTGAACTCTTCGCCGATCAGGCGCTCCTCCAGCAC
>JAAEES010000162.1 GCA_013415575.1 Methanomicrobiales archaeon
GAAGGCGGGCGACCTTGCCGCCATCCTCACCCTTCTCAAGGAAGGGGACATTCTGTTCATCGATGAAATCCACCGTCTCCCGACCGTGGTAGAGGAGATCCTGTACCCTGCCATGGAGGACTTCGCGATCGATGTAATGATCGGTGAGGGACCGAGTGCCCGGTCGATAAAGATCGATCTCGCTCCCTTTACCCTTGTCGGGGCAACCACGCGGGTGGGACTTCTCTCATCACCATTCCGCGACCGTTTCGGCATGATCTTCCGGCTCAATCCCTACTCGGTTGAAGAGCTCACCCTGATCGTGCGGCGCAGCGCGGGTGTCCTGGGCATCCCGGTCACTTCTGACGGATGCAACGAGATTGCCGGGAGAAGCCGGGGTACCCCGAGGATCGCCAACCGGCTGCTCCGCAGGGTGGGGGATTATGCGCTGGTGCGCGGAGACGGCTGCATCACCGGGAAGGTTGCAGACCAGGCCCTCTCCCTCCTTGGAGTCGACCGGCTGGGCCTCGATGAAGTCGACCGGAGGATCCTCTCCATCATTGTCGAGGATTTCGGTGGAGGCCCGGTAGGGCTGAAAACCATCGCCATCTCGATTGGCGAGGATCCCCGGACCATCGAAGATGTCTATGAACCTTACCTCATCCAGACCGGGCTGATCAAGCGGACATCGCAGGGAAGGGAGGCGACTCCGGCGGCAAAGGGGCATATCCGGCCCCAGTGGTGGTAAAACTGCAGTTTCCCTTACCGCACTCCCCGGTGCAGAGGTCCCTTCGTGAGCCTGTATTCCCTTTTTGGAGAGACCTTCATCACGCTGACGGGGGATCCGGGAGCGGCCTCGTGCCACCATCCTGTTTTGGTACAGAACCAAAATTTGATGAGCCCGGAATCTGATACCTGCGTGATGGAGGACTATACCGGGCTCGAGCTCTCTCCCCGCAAGGTGGAGTATCTGAAATATCTCTCAGGGCAGGGCGGAAGCGCGAAAATCTCTGAATTATCAGGACACTTCGGTGTCGATCCCTCCACGGCAACCCGGACCGTCCAGGAACTCACCTGGGAGGGATTCGTCCACCATGAGCCCTACGGCGATGTGGTTCTGACCGGGTTCGGGGAGGAGTACAGCGCGTTCCTTCTCCGGAGGCACCGGGGTCATCCTACGACAGGTCTCTGCGGTGAGATAACCCACGATGCCCTCTGCCGTCCGGAAGTGACGGCTGTCAACTGCCATGAAAAAGTTAGCTGATACACAACTATGATCCCTGTACTGACCCTGTCCCGGATATATCCACTTTTCATCATCAGTGTATGCCTGGTGGTATCGGCAGGATGTCTCTCTCCCGGACAGGATGATCAGGGGCAGGGTATCCTGGTGGCGGTGACCCTCCCGCCTCAGGAAGAGATGGTCCGGGAGATCGGAGACGGCAGAGTGGATGTCCTGGTCCTAGTCCCTCCCGGATCTGATCCGCATACCTATGAGCCATCACCGGGTCTGGTGGCACGGGCATCTGCCGCTGACCTGTACCTGACCCTCGGAAGCGGCCTCTTTCCGGTCGAGGATACGCTGGCCGACCGGCTCCTGGCGATGAACCCGGACCTGGTCGTGGTGAACACGTCCCGGGATGTGGACTACCTCGGCACCGGGGAGCGGCGGGACCCCCACGTGTGGCTCTCCCTGAAAAATTCCCGGATCATGGCGGGAAACACCAGGGATGCCTTGATCCTCGCTGATCCCGGGTACGAGGAAATGTACCGGGAGAACGCTGACCGGTACATCGCCCGCATCGATGACCTGGACCGGAAGATCTCTGCGGATTTCCTGCGCGAGGATCCGGGGACGATCCTCGTCACCCATGATGCATGGGGCTACTTTGCACGGGATTACGGTCTTTCAATCATCTCCATCGAACAGGAGGGGAAAGAGCCGACCGCTAAAGATCTCGAAGCCCTCATCACGCGTGCGAGAGCGCAGGGCGTCACCGTGGTATTCGCCGAGGCACAGGAAAACCGGCGGGAAGCGGAGGCCATCGCCGGTGAGATCGGGGGGTCGGTCGTAGTTATCGATCCCCTCGCCCCCGATTATCTCGCCAACATGGAGCGGATCGCCACGGCCTTTGCCGGGAGCTAGCAGCATGGAACCGGTAATCGAAGTAAGAGATGTCTCATGCAGGCTTGGTGGGCGGACAGTGCTCGACCATGTTAACCTCACGGTGCGGAAAGGCGACCTGTACGCACTCATCGGTCCGAACGGTGGCGGCAAGAGCACGCTCCTCAGGGTGATCCTCGGGCTCCAGGAGATTGACTCCGGAGACGTGCGGCTTTTTGCTCAGCCTCCCCGGGAGGGACGGACCCGGGTAGGGTATGTCCCCCAGTTCAGGACCTTTGATTTCCAGTATCCCGTAACGGTGGAGAAGATGATCCTCTCAGGGAGGCTGGGCCACCTCTCCGGCCCGGTGAAGCGGTACTCTGCAGACGATCATGCTGCCGTAGCCCGGGCGCTTGAGCGGACCGGTATCGGCCACCTGATCGGGCGTGAGCTCCGGCGCCTCTCGGGTGGGGAGCGGCAGCGGGCTATCATCGCCCGGGCCCTGGTCGGTGAACCCGATCTCCTGATCCTCGATGAGGCGATGGTGTATGTCGATATCCCAACCGAAGCCCAGCTCTTCGACCTGCTCGAGGAGCTCAAGAAGACCATGACCATCCTGATGGCGACCCATGACATCGGGGCCATATCATCCCATGTCACCCGCGTCGCCTGCTTAAACGAGCGAATCTACACCCACGATACCGACGAGATCACCGAAGATATGCTGACCGCCGCCTACCACTGCCCGGTTGATCTCATCGCCCATGGCATTCCGCACCGGGTACTCCGCGAGCATGAGAGGGAGTCATGATGTTCGGGATCCTGGAATTCGAGTTCTTCAGAAACGCGGTGATCGCCGGGCTGATCTCAAGTGTGGTATGCGGCATCATCGGATCCTACGTGGTGGTCAAGCGCCTGGTCTCGATGAGTGGAGGGCTCGCCCACGCGGCATTCGGCGGCATCGGTCTCGGATACTTCCTGGGGATCGATCCTGTTGCCGGTGCCGTGGGATTCACCACCGGAATTGCCCTCCTGATCGGGGTGATCCGGGAGAAACTCTCGCAGCAGGTGGAGACCCTGATCGGTGCTGTCTGGGCGGCAGGCATGGCGCTCGGGATCCTCCTCATAGCACTTGCACCGGGCTACGCACCTGACCTCTTCGGCTTCCTGTTCGGGAACATCCTCCTCATCCCGACCGGAGATCTCATCGTCATGGGTCTCCTGGCCCTGGTGATCTGTGCGGTGGTCGGCCTCTGGTTCAACCAGTTGATGGCCGTGACCTTCGACGAGGAGTATGCCCGGGTCATGAAC
Source organism: Methanomicrobiales archaeon (assembly GCA_013415575.1). Classification (GTDB taxonomy): domain Archaea; phylum Halobacteriota; class Methanomicrobia; order Methanomicrobiales; family Methanospirillaceae; genus UBA9949. The sequence continues at coordinate 3,395 of JAAEES010000162.1, forward strand.
CTCCCGGTAACCGCGCTCATGCTCCTTCTGCTCCTCCTGATCGCCCTCACCGTCGTTGTCCTGATCCGGGTGGTAGGGATCATCCTGGTGATCGCCCTGCTCACCCTGCCAGGAGCGGTGGCCAGGGAGTTTACCCGGAGCATCGGGGCCATGATGGCGGTATCCATCGTTTTTGCGATAGCCTGCTCGCTCGGAGGGCTCTTCCTTTCCTATGCCCTCGATGTCCCTTCGGGAGCAACCATCATCCTGCTCGCGGCAGCCGGGTACGGGCTGGTCCTTATCCGGCTGAAACTGCGATCCCGTAAACCGGCCCGGGCGGGCGGATGAGCCGGTCGTTCACCCGCCCATATTAAAAAAGAGTGCTGATCCATTCCTCTCGGACCCCGCGTTCATTCGGATATCCCTGACATCGGCCGTCACCATGATCGGCACCGGAGTTTTTTTCAAGACACTTCTGAAGGTGTCCATTTCGTTCTCGCTCCCCGAGATCCGAGCTGGCATTCCCCGACCGAGGTGATAGCATGTTCATTTCGAAAACAGACGGAATA
>JAAEES010000019.1 GCA_013415575.1 Methanomicrobiales archaeon
TTGAAGAGCGTGGTTGCCGTCACGTCATTCGTGGTCTCCAGACCAATGGCCGTGGCCTGCACGATGTACTCATCGGGCTTGAAGGTGGTAGTGTCAACCGGGAAGGACCAGGTGTTGAAGCCTTCGGTTCCCTTGACAACCTTCACGGTTCCGGAAGCACCGCTGAACTCACCGCTGGTCTCTTTCGGAGTCGGTCCGAAGGACGAGGAGTACACCTCGACGAGGATCTCATCGTCGACTGCCAGGTTGGTGGTTCCCTTGATCTCGAACTTGTCGCCGACCATCTTCTCGGTGACCGGGAGGATCTTAATCTCAGGCACTTCTACCAGGAACTGGAGCTTGGTGTAGGTATCATCGATGGCCGCGTTATCCATGGCAACGGTCAGTGCATTGGCTGCGTCGGATCCCTGCAGGCTTCCCGCTCCGTAGAGCTTGAAGAGGTTGGACCACTGTACCGGGTAGCTTCCAACGACGTAGTCTCCCATGAGTTGCACATCGAAGACGTCATTGTACATCGGGTGCTGGACAACAACGAAGTACTGTCCGCTGGTCAGCTGCGACGTAATTGCGCCATCGATCTCATACTCGAAGGTCCCATCGTCATTGACGCTCTCGGTGGCACGGCTTGCATAGTTCTTGCCCATAACCCAGATGGCAACGCCGTCTGAAGGCTTGCCCTCTGCAACACCACGGACATAGAGCTTGTCACCCTGTGCGACCGTGGACTGGGAAGCCTGTGCGGTCACGAAGGGCTTGCGGATAATGACCGAGACGGTTGCATACTGTGAGCCGGCAAGGTCTGATTTGGGCCGCGGCTCTGAAACGGCATAGACGGTGTATGTACCTGCATCGATGTTGAGGTTGGCGGTCTGCCACTTGTACTCCCAGGTGTTGTCGTCCATGACATCGGTCTGGGTCCATCCGTCCACAAACACAGATCCCCTCGGGTTGGTCAGAGGAGCACCCTCAGCTGCGAGGTTCGGACCGGTGATGAACATGTATACCGTGTCGGTCTCCGAATTGGTACCGGAGAGCCGGATCTCCTGTCCGAGGTAGTAGCTCTGGTCGCCGGCCGCAACAACGGTCACGGTTCCCTTCTCGACCTTCACATCGACTTCATCGGACTTGTACTGCCCGGCAAAGTTCCGCTCAACACGGATGGTGTACTTCTTGTCGTCGGTGTTCGCACCGGTGATGAATCCGACGGTGCGGGTACCGCTGCTGGACGTCTTAATTCCAGCGTAGTAGAGGCAGCTGTCTGTCGCGGGCACATCCATGGCGATGGTCTTGCCTGCTCCACCCTCATACTGATAGCTACCGATGGGGTTCGGCATTCCTGTAGATGCCGGCCATCCACTACCGCAGGGCGGGTCCATGTAGACGCTGTCCTGAGACAGAGCGATCTGCGGGGGCGTCTTGGTGGGATCGGTCATCGAGCTGGATCCCTTGACCCAGACATAGTAGTACTCGTTCGGGCGGCCGGTAACGGTCACCGAGAACTGGTTGCCGCGGACGACCGTGTCCTTGCTTGCCTCGATCTTGACTGTGTCACCGGAGATGGTAACCGTCTTGAGTGCGGTCACGGTCTTACCAGTGTAGTCGGAGCCATCAGGAGCCTTGTAGTTGTCCTTGATGCTGTTGAGGGACAGCTCGGCGCTTACCGTGTAGGTTCCGGCCTTGTACAGCTTCGAGCCTGCAGTGTCAACAACTCCAGTGTTCCATCCCGTGGTGGCTGTTACGGGGGTAACCCAGTACCAGAGAGACGAGTCAACAGTCCGACCGGTCAGGGCGAGAGGCGTTGCAGCATCCTGATAGAGAGCTGTATAGGTTGCGCCATCGGCGGTCTTGACCTTGATGTTGACAAAACCTGCCGCGTCGGCACGGTCAGCTACGGAATAGGTGTTGGTCTCTACCCTGAAATTCAGGAATGAGCCTGAAACGACCGACTTGCCGGTAACATCCTTGTTCGCATTGTTGTCCCAGACTTTGATATCAATGCTGGGGTCAACAGCGCTGAAGGCGACAGTCGTGGTGCCGCCAATGTACCAGTTACCAGTCCTTCCGACGAAATCTGCCGGGGCTACATAGAAGCTGGTGGCATCTCCTACGTTGAGCTGGTAGTTCGGGGCATCGGTGGCAGGGTTAGTACCAGATGCAAACCATGCAATCGTGGTGCCGGACGCAACTGCCGCTGATACATCAAGATTCTGTTCCCCGATGAACACATCTCCGCCCGCTGCAATCACTTGATTTGCGGCAGATGCCGGAAGAATCAGCATTGCCAGTGCAATCAAAGAGATCAGCAATAGGCTAAAGCGCTTAGTCATCATTTGTCCTCCTTACTCAATGTCATGTCCAATTTTGAACGTTCAATCCAATGCACACGAAGTGACGCGTAATCGACAGATGCCGAATAACGGTTCATTGTGCTCCATACTCCGAATAACGGAATATGATTCAATATTTGTGGAACACTTAATATATCCTTTTTGGTCGATTACGGGAGAAGACACGGGTGAAAAGGGGATGAAACCGGGGAATGGTATGATTCCGGGCCTGTTTTCATTTTTCCGACCAGCCTGATCACGGACAACCCGGGAGTATAAATCCTCCCGTACTGCATGCTCTTTCGCGCATAGCCCTCTGTAGTCCTGAAAATAAAGTACATAGTCCCTGTTTAATCCGTTTCCGGTCCGGCACCAGACTGATTCCACTACCTTTACATTACCCGGTTCGACATACATACCTGTATGCGGATCATCAGAGCACCTTCCATCGGAACAGCACATGAGCTGGTGGTAAAGATGGTGCTTGAAAAGGGCCGGGTGCTTGTTACCGAGAATGGCGAGGCAACGGTCGAGTACGATGAGATTGCTGTCCGGGTGGAGAACCCGCTGACTGATCCCATGGTAAGCCCCCATTCACGGTTTTCGCGGAAATTTATGGAGAAGTACGCCGAAGACCTCCTGAACGGCACTTCTTCCGTCTTTGAATATGACTACCATGACCGGCTCTTCAACTGGGGTGACCGGCTCTGTTCTGCTGAAGGAGAGTTGCTCCACATCGACCAGATCGACTATATTGTCAGGAAACTCGTCTCGTCCCCGGTCAGCCGGAGGGCGCTTGCCATCACCTGGAACCCGCTCGTTGACGAACGCCTCGATGACTGCCCCTGTCTCCAGCTGGTACAGTGCCTGGTCAGGGATGGCCGGCTCTCCATGAAGGTCGTGTTCAGAAGCAATGACATGCTCTCTGCTGCGGGCGCAAACATGTTCGCCCTGGTATATCTGCAGAAAGCGATTGCCGACAGGCTGGGGATCTCCCTGGGACCCTATACCCACATATCGCTGGTGCCACATATCTACTATACCCGCGATGTGAACGACATTGAGCCGTTCTGCGGGAAGGGGGACCGGATCAGACCAGTCGGTGATGTCTGCAAAGCCTGCGGGAAATGCCGGTTTGCCGGCCTCAATCAGTCAGATTAATTAAGAAAAAGCGGCAATAAGATACGGTGTTCAGCCCGGTAGTGTAGCGGTCAATCATGCGGGACTCTGGATCCCGCGACAGCAGTTCGAATCTGCTCCGGGCTATCCGTTTCCATTTTTCTGATGCTCCTCGAATACCGTTACCTTCAGGGAATGTGATAGCATACCTTCCGTACCTGTGTAACGGCCCGGAGAGCGGTCAGGGACGATCGGCTAATCTCTCCGGCACAAGAAGGCAAGGTGATCAGGGTAATACGGGGAAAGCAGGACGCGGTCAAGGATGCGGAGCCCGCCTTCCTCAATCTCCGTCTGCGCTTCCCTGAATACTTCCTCGGGGTGCCGTGTCACGTCAATGCTCCTCGGTTTCAGCATGAGGACTGCGGTGCCGCCTTCCTTCAGGAAACAGACGTTGCCGAGCAGGATGGATACCTGGCGGGGGGAGGCTACATCCTGGTAGATGAGGTCGACCTCTTCAACCAGAGGCCGATAGAGGGCAGGTCTCCCGGCATCGGCAAGGATGGGAATGATATTCTTCCGTGAGCCGGCAACAACGAGCAGGTCCTGCATGGGCCGGGGGGCGATTTCGACAGCATACACAACCTCGGTATAATCGGCAACATGGGATACCGTTGTCCCGTTTGCCGCACCAAGGTAGAGAACCCGGTGGTCGGGCCCGAGCTCCAGTTCTGTTCCTAAGTAATACAGTGCAGCAAGTTTGCTCCGTTTCGGATCCCAGACCCTGCAGCCCTGGAGCATCCGTTCTCCGTATACCCCCCCCGGTCCCACTGATACCAGGTGTCCTTCGATCCAGATCATTCCCTTCTCCCCGCTCTCCGGACGGCATTGGCGGCGTTCAGGAGGAACTCCGCGTCGGCGCATTTCCGGTAGTAGTCGATCCGCGCCGCGATGGCCAGTTTGGCCGAGAGGGTGCGGGCGACCCTCCCCCTGTTTTCCCGACGCGCGCCATGGACCCTGCCGTGCTGGTAGACGATACCGTGTTTCGGAGGCGGTGTGCCGGTGGAGAGGTGAGAGAAAAGGGCGGTTTTCGCCCCGAGAACCTGGATGGATGCTGCCGGCATGACCGCCAGCTCCCGGATCCCCCCGGCTTCGGTGGCGAGGCGGGCTGCTACGAGTCCGCCGGCAAGGGCACTGCAATTCGGGAGCACCTCTTCCGCCCGTCGGGAGACCTGCTTCATGAGCAGGGATCGCTGGTCCCTCAGCCGCTCAATCTCATCAAGCAGGCCGGAAAGAGTTTCGTCTGCGTCCTGCCGAATCAGCGCGATCAAGGTCCGATCGGCCGGAAGTGTTCGTTTGCGGCTGAATCCCGGATGGGTGGCACGGTGCCATTCCACCGACCGTTCGGTCAGGAGATTGATGACTTCATCGAGCTGATCGAGCATCCGCACCATCTGGATGAGTCCCGAGTGGTCAAGCTGGAGGGTTCGTCCCAGATTTTTTTCAGCAAGAATGAAGGCAGCATCCCGGAGCCGTTTCAGATACTCAGCCCGGTCCCGGAGCGCCCCGCACCGGACCGCAATCCTCCAGTCAGGGATGCAGGCATCCCCGCTCCCTGCCAGCAGCTCAATCCGCTCGGCAAGGAGGCCGGGATCACCGGGTGCCGGCTCGCATGCCCGGCCCTCCACATCACCAAACCAGTAGGATTCCATGGTATAGTATGGGGCTCTCCGCTCATTAGTATGCCCTCGGCCAGTGCTCCCGGAAGGTCCTCCCATTCAGACTGCAGGTATCCCGAACGAGAAAAGGATGACCGGAACCATGACCGCCCCCATGCCATAGAGCTGCGGCACGTTCAGCAATCTCGGCGCAAGACCGGTCAGGGTCGCCAGCACGAGCACAAACAGGCCGAATAATCCCGAGAGGAGAAAGGTGAGCAGGGCGACAAATACAATAACCCCCCGGTTGAGTCCCTGTTTGTTGATTCCACCAAGCCGCCAGGCTGAGCCGGCCAGCAGGACGGTGATGAGATAGGCAGAGCAGGCGGCAAGTGCTGCCGCAAGAACCAGGATGCCAATGGGGGGGGCCTCGATTGAGGAGAGGGCGACCATGACCCCGTTCCGCGTACGGGCTATGGCTGCGAATACGGCCAGTCCCACCAGCGCATTGACGGTGTTCGCCGCGCTGGTGGCGAAGATGTATCCCCGCGGGTCCCGGTCGTACCGGGAGGCAGTGGCGATGACTGCATTTGCGGTGGCATTGGAGAGCCCTGGCAGCCAGCCCACCACCACTCCGGCAACAGCCCCTGCAAGGCCTCCCCGTACCAGGGTGGTGCGAGGAAGCGAAAGCCCGCAAAACCGCTGCTCCGGGACCTGCCCTCCTCCTGAGACGAGGAGAATGGAGATCCCGAACAACCCTGAAAGGAGGGGCATGAGCGTGCTGGAGTACCCGAGGGGGGAGACACAGAGATACCCGAAGTGGAAGGAAAAGATTCCGAGTATCCCGGACACCAGGAATATGGCGAGTGCATGTGCCGGGGACTCGCTCCACAGGATGAGGTATGCTGCCACAGCGGTGATGATGATCCCGACTGCCCAGTCCACCGGGCCCTGAATATACGGGGCCACCATGAGGAGGGCTATCGCAATCGGGATCCCGGCAATGAAGCCCCCAGCGCTCCCGAGTGCAGCAATCCGCACCGCTTCCTCCCCTTTGCCTTCGAGGCAGAGTGCATGCGAGGGTATGACCGAGAGAGCGGTATCCGGATCCGGGATCCCGAGGAATGTGCTCGGGATGGTATCAAGAAAGGTGTGGGTGATCAGGGCGGCAATCATGGCCGCCGCAATCATTTCCGGGCCGAACACCGGGATCAGGGCGGTCTGGACGGCAAGCAGGCCCCCGGCCATAGTATTGACATGAACCCCCGGCAGGAGCCCGCTGATACTACCGAGCATGATGCCCGCGGCGACGCCGGCCAGAAGCCCGATCATCCGGGCTTAATTGCGGGGAGATGCAGATAAATACATCGAAACCGAGTTATTCATACCAGAAAGGAGTGCGTGCGTGGACATCGCTGTTACCCGGCTTGCCGGAAAAGAGACCGAGGACGCTGCCCGGTGCCTTGCATTCGGGCATCACTGCTATGCCGTCGCACCGCTCATGGCTGAAATCCGCCAGGATCTCGTCGCAAGCTTCGTCGATTCGGTCGAGCATAACCGATACGACTGCCTCTTTTTCTCAAGTGCTCTTCCCGCACAGATTATCGGTCCCCGCCTCTCGCGCTGGCCCAGGGTCGTCGCCATCGGTCCCCAGACGGCAAAGACACTCCGTCATTTCGGTATCGAATGTGAGATCCTCCCCCGCTACTATTCATCGGCTTTTGTCCCCCATCTGGGGGAGTGGATACAGGGGAAGCGGATCGGCATCCCCCGTGCCGACGTTCCGAATCCCGATCTCATTGGTGCCATCAGAACAGCCGGGGGAATCCCGGAAGAGATCCGGGTGTATTCCCTCATCCCGACAGGAAAGGAGCTGGATCTCGGGAAGGCGGAAGCTGTCCTCTTCACCAGTGCCATGTCATTCGAACAGGCCATATGGAAGAACCGAACCGGTCTCCTGGTGATGGCAATCGGTGAGTCGACAGCATCTGCCATGCGACGGGCAGGGGTTGTCCCTGACGTGATCGGTGACGGATCCCTGGACGGGACCCTCAGCGCGCTCAATGCCTGCCTCGCGGAAAAATCCGGCAGAGTGGGCATCTTATGACAGGCGATACCTGGAATTCCCGCACGATCAGGGTTCATCCCGGCCTCCTGGTAATCGATAAACCCCGGGGACCATCAAGCCACCAGGTTACAGCATGGGTCGGAGAGATACTCGGGGTCCCGGTGGGCCATGCAGGAACGCTTGATCCCGGGGTCTCCGGAGTTCTGGTAGTGATGCTCGGGAGTGCGGTGCGGCTCGCTCCGGTCCTCCTCGCTGAAGACAAGGAGTATGTCTGCTCGCTCCGGACCCATGGAGATGTGCCGCATGACCGGATGCAGTCTGTCCTCCAGGAGTTCTCAGGCCGGCTCTACCAGCGCCCGCCCCGGAAGAGCGCGGTGGCCCGGAATCTCAGGATACGGACCGTGCAGGAAATTGAACTGCTCGATATCCGCGGGAGAACCGTTCTCCTCAAAATCAGGTGCGATGCCGGGACCTATATCCGGTCCCTCTGTCACCACATCGGCCTTGCACTCGGCACAGGGGCCCATATGGAGGAACTGCGCCGGACCCTGTCAGGTAACTTCGGGGAGCAGAATGCCGTGACCCTGCAGGAGCTGAAAGATGCGGTTGCTATCGCAGAGCAGGGCAATCCCGTTCTGCTGGAAGGCATGATCAGATCGCCGCTCGAAGCACTCGGAGGACTCCCCCGGGTTACGATCAGGGATTCGGCAGTTGATGCTGTTTGCCACGGTGCCGCGCTGGCCAGGACAGGAATCGCCGCTTCCGACCGGTTCGACAGAGGGGCGACCGTGGTGATGATGTCCGGGAAGGGGGAGCTGATCGGGCTTGGCAGGTCCCTGGTATCATCCCGTGATGCAGAGACCATGACCCATGGACTGGTGGTTGCACCGTCATCAGTCTTCATGCAGCCGGGAACCTATCCGAGGGGGTGGAAGAAGGCCGGAACACCGTCTCATCCTGCCCATAAGAGATAGCATTAAAAAAATACCCCACCTATAGTATGGGTGCATTTCTATGCTGAGGTAGTCTAGCGGTAGGGCGCAGGCCTGGAAAGCCTGTGGGGCGTCCAGCCCCTCGGGAGTTCAAATCTCCCCCTCAGCGTTTCATCCTTTTCGACCGTGGGAACGTGCTTTTTATTCCCGGGGCAGGGTTTCCCTCAGACGCTGTTCTGCAAATTCGAAGTATTCGGGTACTATTTCAAACCCAAGAAAATGCCGTCTCATCTCTCTACTGACTACCGGCACGGTTCCTGACCCCAGGAATGGATCAAAGACGAGATCCCCGGGGTTGCTTGAGAAGCGCAGGATCTTCCTGACCAGTTCCAGCGGGAGTTTTGTGGGAGTCTTTCTTTTCCCTTTCCAGTACTCGCGGTTGATAACCCAGACATCTTCAGGGTAGTGCTCCACCTTGTTGAAGGTATACCTCCGCGGGTTTTTGATGGCGTACAGAATATGGTAGTGGCTGGTCACGAACTTCTTCCTGGTAAAAACCCCGAACTGGTACTTCCAGATGATATGGTTGAGGGTGATAAACCCGGCATCATCGAGACAACACAGGACATCTTTCAGGCAGTTCCATCCCGAGAATACGTAGAGACTCCCGGAACCGGAGAGAACCCGGAATGCCTCATCTATCCAGCACCGGGTGAATTCCGCATAGTCATCGGGTAGTACTTCCCTGTATCCATCGAGCACATGCCTTCCCGTGCGGTTGTAGTTCATGCGCTGTGCCCGGAAGTCGATGGCAAACGGAGGATCGGTCACGATGAGATCGACCGATCCGGATGGAATGGCATCCATCATTTCCAGGGCATCTCCCTGGTAGATCCTATCTGCCTCAAACGGGCCGAGATCCCTGCTCACGCGATGTGCCCCGCCCGGGTTCAGCAGGTCTGCCCTGCCGCACGGCCCAGTTCAAATGCCTTCGTGTTAATGACCACGGTATTGGGTGGAACCAGCCGCTGTATCGCCATGAGCAGGGAATCTGCCGCGAGCGGGATATGGTGCGATGCTGCCCCGAGCATCACCACATTGGCCGAGAGCGGGCTTCCAGCCTCACGTGCGATCGCATCGGCGTCGATGAGGCAGAGGTCCTTTCCTGCCAGCTGCGAAATGATCTCCTCTTCCGAAGGGAGTGGGAGTTTCTGGACATAGACCGATGTCGGTATCACCATGCGATGGTTCACCACCATTCTTCCGCCGTCCTTCAGAAAGTGGGAGAACCGCAGCGCCTCGAGCATATCAAACCCGATGAGGAGATCCGCCGTGCCGGGAGCGATCATCGGCCCGTACCGGCCATCAATCCTGATATGGCTCTCGACAGACCCGCCGCGCTGGGCCATCCCGTGAGTCTCTGCCCCCCTGACCGATCGCTTCTCGATCAGGCAGGCCCCTCCCAGGATGTTGGAGGCGAGGATGGTTCCCTGTCCCCCGATTCCAACAATCATGATATCGTACCCCCCGGTCATCGCGCTCCCTCCTTCCGGATCGCACCTGCAGGGCAGAGCTGGGCACAAACCGCACAGCCGCTGCAGAGTTCGTTGATGGACGCCTTTTCATTATGCCGTTCGATAGCAGGACAGCCGAATGCGATGCAGATGCCGCACCCGGTACAGGTCTCCGGATCGACCCGGTACCTCCCCCTCTTGATCCCTGCACGACGGGCGGTGATGACACAGTGCTGCTTGGCGATGATCACCTTCACCCCCGGCCGCTCTTTCGCATCTTTTAAGGCCGTTGTCAGGGAGGCCATATCATAGGGATCCACGGTCTCCACGAACCCGACGCCGCAGGCCCTGCAGACGGCTTCGAGCGAAACAGGTGCGGCAGGTGTTCCGCATGCCGTCAGCCCGGTAGTCGGATTGGGCTGGTGGCCGGTCATTGCCGTTATCCGGTTGTCGAGGATTACCACCGTCATCCGTGCATCATTATACACGGCATTCATCAACCCCTGGATGCCGGTATGCAGGAAGGTCGAATCCCCGATGGTGGCTACGATCTCGCGATCCTCGCCTGAATGCACCATGCCGCTGCCTACGGTGATCGAAGCTCCCATGCAGATGGTGGTATCTACGGCACCAAGCTGCAGTCCGAGAGTATAGCACCCGATGTCGCTCGGATAAATGCCGTCCTTGAACACTTTCCTGATGGTATAGAATACCGGCCGGTGCATGCAGCCCGCACAGAGAATCGGCGGCCGGGGGGGCAGATCCGGGATGGGGGAAACGTCCGGGAAGGTACGCGAAGGAGTGAATCCGCATGATGCCATAATCACTGCAACCGCTGCAGGAGAGAGTTCGCCTTCATAGGGAGCATGACCGTCCTTTTTCCCGTATACGGTCACGCACCCCGCGACCTCACGGACCGTTTCTTCGAGGACCGGTGCGAGCTCTTCAATCACCAGCACTTCTTCGTGCATCCGGATAAAATCGGCAAGCCACTCTTCATCCACCGGGAATGCACCCACCTTCATGAACGAGACATCATCCGGGATGACTTCCTGCACGTAGGATGCGGCAATCCCGCTGGCGATGATCGCCCTGCTGCCTCTCACCGCAGCGTGGTTGTATCCGAGTTCGCCCAGCCGTTTCTGGACTTTCGGCTGCTTTTCATTGAGCTTCTTATGGAGGATCCGGGTATGGGCAGGAATAACCACATACTGGCGGGGGTCGCGGTGGAACTCTCCTTTCCTCGTATTCTGCAGGACCGGGCCCAGCTCCACATCCCCCTTGGAGTGACAAATCCGGGTGGTAGGCCGGAATAGCACCGGCAGACCGAATTCCTCGGAGAGAGCAAAGGCGTCGCGGACCATATCATGGGCTTCCTGGATGGTTGCCGGATCAAGACAGGGGATCCGCGCAAACTTGGCGTACATACGGCTGTCCTGTTCATTCTGCGACGAATGGGCATAGGGATCATCGGCGCTC
>JAAEES010000163.1 GCA_013415575.1 Methanomicrobiales archaeon
GCAACCGCAGAACAGACGGAATCCCCGTCACCGGAGACCAGTCCCGCTGTTCTGTCCACCACGCTCCCGGGCACCACGCCACCGGTCACCGGCAGCCAGGGGATCCCTCTCCTCACCGTACCGGGAGTCCTGCTCCTGATTTGGGCAATGATTCTGCTGGGCAGAAAAATGAGATAATGCCCCGAATTCCATCCACTTTTTTATTAGGAAGCTTCTGAAAGGGCTCTGCCGATAACCCGTGCAGCCTGGTCAATCTCGTCATTGGTGATCACCAGCGGAGGCACTATCCGCAGATTGCCGTCGCCGGCACAGTTGACCAGCACCCCGTTCTCCGCACACCGCTTCTGGACGTCAGGGCAGGAATCTCCTACCGAAATCCCGATCATGAGCCCTTTCTGCCGGGGTTTGAAGGGGGAGAGGTGCTCTGCAAACCGGCGACCTTTCCGCTCCACGTCAGGGAGGACTTGCTCGATGACCCCGATGGTCGCGCTCGCCGCGGCACAGGCCAGCGGGCCGCCGGCGAACGTGCTGCCATGTTCGCTCTTCTTAAACTCGAGACCCTCGCGGGCGAGGAGGGCTCCCATGGGAAAACCACTGGCAATCCCTTTGGCGAGGGTCACGATGTCCGGTTGCAGCCCGGTGTGCTGGATAGCCAGCCACTTCCCGGTCCGTCCCATGCCGGTCTGGACCTCATCGGCGATCATCAACGCCCCGGAAGCATCACACAGCTCGCGGATGTTCTTCATGAACTCCACCGGCGGAATAATTACCCCTGCCTCACCCTGGATCGGCTCGACAAAGACCGCGGCAACGCTCTCATCCATGACCTTTTCAAGCGCAGCAGATTCGCTGTACTCGACGAAGGTACAGGCGGGTTCGAGCGGCAGGAAGGGCTCGCGTATCGCCGGTTTGTGGGTGATGGAGAGTGACCCGAGGGTGCGGCCATGAAAGCCGTGGGTGAAGGCCACGAACCGCTTTCTCCCGGTCGCAAGTCGGGCGAGCTTGATGGCCCCGTCATTGGCCTCTGCCCCGGAGTTTGCAAAGAATGCCTTGTGCATGCCGCAGATCTCTACGAGTTTCCGGGCCAGTTCGGCCTGCCCGGGGACATAGTACAGGTTTGAGCAGTGGATCAGGCGGCCGGCCTGCTCACAGATCGCTTTTGTCACGAGGGGATGGCAGTGCCCGGTGCTGCAGACCGCAATACCGGCGACGCAATCGATGTACTCCTTGCCTTCGGCATCCCATACCTTCGACCCGGATCCCCGCTCGATCATGATCTCGCGGGAGAACGCGGGCATGTAGTACCGCGCCTCTAACTCACGATAGTTCATCTGGTTCATTTCTCTCCTCATCTCATTCGTATTCTATAGTTGCGGGGGGTTTGGGGGTGATGTCATAGACCACCCGGGCAACGCTCGGGATCTCGGCGGTGATCCGCGATGCAAGATGGCCGAGCATATCATACGGGATCTCGAGAGGGTCGGCGGTCATGCCATCCCGCGAGTTGACCGCCCGCACGGAAACGATCCACCCGTGCACCCGGTTGTCACCCTTTACACCGGTCCCAAGTGCAAGCACCGCGGCAAAGCACTGCCAGGGGAGGTACCGGTCAACCAGCTCCTCTTCGACGATTGCATTTGCCTCGCGTACCACATCGATCTTCTCCCGGGTAACCTCCCCGATCACCCGGACGGCAAGACCCGGACCCGGGAAGGGCATGCGGTGCTGGATCTCCGGGGGGAGTTCCAGCGCCCCGGCAACTTCCCGCACTTCGTCCTTGTACAGGTCGCGGATGGGCTCGATCACCTTCTCAAACTTCATGTGAAGCGGCATGCCACCCACGTTGTGGTGACTCTTGATCCCGCCCTCGCTCTCTATGCGGTCGGGATAGATGGTGCCCTGGAGCAGGTACCGGGCCCCGGTCCTGGTGGCCTCCCGCTCAAAGACCCGGATGAACCGCTCCCCAATCACCTTCCGCTTCTGTTCGGGATCGACGATCCCGGAGAGGGCGGAGAGGAATTCTTCTTCTGCATGGACAATGTGGAGATTCAGGTGCCCGAACATCTGGGCGATGCGTTCTGTCTCCCCCTTCCTCATCAGGCCGGTATCCACATAAATGGGGATGAGCCGCTCACCGATGGCCCGTGCAGCCAGTGCGGCGCATACCGAGCTGTCGACTCCGCCCGATAATGCGATGACCACGGGGTGGGTCCCGGTCTCGTTCCGGATCTCTTCGATGGCTTCCCTGATGAACCGTTCTGTGTTGACCATTGCTGACCTATCTCCTGCTCCTTCGTGCCCGGCATGCTTCCACAAACCCCATGAACGGTGGTGATGGCCGGGTGGGGCGTGACCGGAACTCGGGATGGAACTGGGTGGCGAGGAAGAACGGGTGGTCAGGGATCTCGCAGATCTCCATCCGGTTTTTCCACACCCCTGAAAAGACCATGCCGCCTTTCTCTATCCCGGAGAGATACTCAGGATTCACTTCGTACCGGTGCCGGTGCCGCTCCACGATCTCTTTCTGCCCGTAAATCCGCATGGCGAGGGTATTCTCCTTCAGGGTGACGGGATAATTCCCGAGGCGCATGGTTCCGCCGAGGTCAGTCACTCCCTCCTGCTCGGGGAGGATGGCGATCACGTGGCGTCCCTCGCCCATTTCGGCACTGGTCGCATCCTCCCATCCAAGCACGTGGCGCGAGAACTCCACCACGGCGAGCTGGAACCCAAGGCAGAGGCCGAGCAGGGGGATCCGGCGGGTCCGGGCATACTGGATCGCTCCGATCTTGCCCTCAAGACCCCGCTGGCCGAACCCCCCGGGGATAAGAATGCCGTCAAATTCGGTGAGCTGTGCCTCCTCGTACCGCTCGGCGTCGAGCCAGGTGATTTTCACTTCGGTGGAGAGGGCCCGTCCCGCATGCTTGAGGGCCTCCTTGATGCTTATGTAGACATCCTCGACCCCGTACTTGCTGACGATCCCCACCTGCACCCTGTTCGTATATTCCCGGGAGACCAGGCTGTACCAGCTGGTA
>JAAEES010000164.1 GCA_013415575.1 Methanomicrobiales archaeon
AACGGATCCTTATTAATCATTTCGATGAGCGATATTTGGGTATTTTTCCCGAAATAACGGGAAAAACCGGTATTATCATATCGTATGACACGATAACACCTCCCCACTCATGAAGACGCTTGCCATCACCCGGGATGAAAAGAAGGTCCGCGCAACGGTAGACTGTGCTGACGGCGAGGTATCAATTTATCGCAATTGCGCGTTCTGCATTCACTGCAAAGGGATCCGGATCGGTGAAAAATTTTACCCGTCTCCCCAGGAAGCCGCCATGAAAAATATTTCCGGCGGGGTATCGGGTGACGAAGCACTTATGAACGCTGCAATGCAGTTTAATTCGCTGGCCGCTTCCGCCACGGCGATTGAATGCAATGATGACCAGAATACCGGATTCAGATCGCGGTATCAGCGCTGATATCTTCGGCAATGACCCCGGTTCTGAAGAGATCCTCGTCAGGGATCTGGCTCCGCAGCTCCGCTGCGAACTGCTCGAACTGGAGATCATCCAGTTGATCTGCGAGGAGCCGGCCGCTCCATGCCTTCCGGTACACCCAGCTGACGACCTTTTCAACCACGTCGGATGCAGCCCTGCTGCTCCTGACTGCCACCAGTTCCCGCCCGACCTTCGGATGCCTCCCCCTGTTCCCGCCTACCGTGATGAGGTAGTAGGGACCCGATGATTTGAGGAGGTCGTACGGGCAGGACCTGATGCAGACCCCGCAGTCGATGCACTTCGAGCTGTCAAGGACTGATATTCCTTTTTTGATGGCTATCGCGTCTTCCTTGCAGTACTCAACACAGGTCCCGCACCCGGTACACATCCCCGGTACCCGTATCGGCTCGATCTTCCCCATAACGCCGATCTCATTCAGCATCGGGCTGGTGCAGGCATTCGGGCAGCCGGAGACCGCTATCCTTATCTTCACCGGCATCTCTCTCCCGAAAACCCGTTTGTCGATCTCCAGGGCAAGTGCGACGGCATCGATATTGCCGAAGATGCAGCGCTGATTACCGGTGCAGGCGATGACATTCTTTACTTCATCTCTCTCTGCACCGAGCGGGGTGCCATTCGTGGAAAGATCGCGGGTGATGGCATCGAGCTGCTCCGGAGGCATGTGGGGAAGCTCGATAGTCTGTCGTACCGTCATCTGCACGGCGTCCGTACCGTACCGCTCGGCGATATCTGCGATACCCCGCAACTGTTCGGGGGTTATCATCCCGGCCGGAATACGTGTCCGGATGGTGCAGTATTCCGGGTTCCGTTCCGTAATCACGCCACCTTTCTTGTGAACTCCGAGATCCTTCAACATCAGAGAAAGATACAGGTCGCTGGCCTAAAAACCTGCGCTCCCGGGAATGATCACCAGAGCGGCAAGCACCAGGGCCCGGGTGATTTCCCCGGAGGCACCGACCACGTCTCCGTTCACCCCTCCGAACAGGCGGCGTGAGGTGAAAAGAAGGCAGGCGGGGACAATGACCATGATCAGAGCTGCCCCGGCAAGCCTGTGGGGGGCTACCGGAAGAAGGAGAAGGGGGATGCAGAGAACGGCTGAGAGAACAGGAAAATACGGACGAGCACCCCGGTGGAGAAAGGAATGGATTCCCTCCCGGAAGGGCGGTCCGTACACGGTGAGGAACGCCATCGAGAATTTTGCAGCGACTTCCGCAGCAATAAGGGCTGCCCACAGGATGGGTGCCGATGCCATGGCGGCGAAGCTCACCAGGGTCACGGCACCTCCCATGGCCATACCCCCGGCTCCGGTCTGCCGGTCGGTCAGGGCCTGCTGCCGGCGCTCCCGGTCTCCGTGCACCATAAGCCCGTCACCGAAGTCGAGCAGACCGTCCAGGTGATGGGCGCCGGTGATGAAGAAGAGGGCGGCGACCGCACCGGCTGCTGCAAGCAGGGGTGTGCCGATCCAGAAGACGCAGATACCGGCAAATCCCCCGGTCACATATCCGGCGACAGGATAGAGCCAGGAATGTCGGGCAAACGAGGCGAAATCAGCCGGGTCCCCGAGGGGGATGACCGTTGTGAACTGGAGCAGGGCGCGGAGCGGATTCAGCAGCATTCACTGTAGAGGCGGGATGTGCATCCGGCGATGAGGCCGGCGACAGCATCGTCAAGGAACGGCCCGAGAGCCGAGAGGATTCCCGGCTTTTTCTGGTCGTACCTGGTGAATTCGAACCGGGCATAGGTTCCCCCTATGCACTCGGCGATGGCCATGCCGATAATCTCGTCAGAGAGCAGAAATACCGGGTCGCCCTGGATTTCCGGATTTGCGGATTCGAAGATCTCCTCTTCGAGGAGCAGCGCACCGAGCAGGAGGGAGGCGATGTTCGGGTCACCGAGGTACTTCTGGATCTTTTCCCGGATGGCTCCTGCCGCATCAGCTGCGTCCATGCCGTGGGGCACGTAGAGGACCATCGCGGCTGCGACCATATCATCGAGTGATGCACCTTTCTCCTCCAGGCGCTCTTCGATTCTGAACATGAGGGAGAGATGTTCTCCGGATTCCCTTATTAGGATTCCCAAGACCGGTCCCATGGACAGGATTCGCAATGGAACAGTGTCCCGGCAGAGATCTCCCGGGAAGTGATTCTCTCTCAGGACAGCTTCCCCCAGATGTACCGTTCAGGACAGGGTTCCCGGATACCGATCCTGCCGGGCCATCCGGTAATGTGATTCACAAAGAGACAACCGTCCCAGAGAGGGTTTCCGGAACGATTCCCACAGCATCAGGGATAGATTCATGCTCCGCGAAGTGCGACGGATCAGGGAAGATCCGCATGGCATTTGTCTCCACGAATCCGGAAAAACGTCCGGAACGGCCTTTGTTCTGCAGCATCCTCTCCAATACCCTGCTCTCCACAGTCCCCGGGATATCGGGAGCCGGCCCGACCCCGGAGAAGACGCTATACACTCCCATCCTGGATGCGGAGCTGATTGCACAGGGATCCATCACCAGCATGCCGTCGAAGCCTAACACTCCCACCGGCTGTCCGACTCCGGCATCCATTACCCGGG
>JAAEES010000165.1 GCA_013415575.1 Methanomicrobiales archaeon
ACCGTGGCCGCGGTGGGAGAGTTCGTAGCATTCGTGGTCGGATGGCTCATCATCTTCTCCGGGATCGTGGGCGCCGCCGCCGTTGCGCTCGGGTTTGCCGGTTACCTGGGCAGCCTGATCGCAGCCCCGGGAATTCTCGCCGCGGCGGTGCTGATCAGCATCCTCTCCGCGATTCTCATCATCGGGATCAGGGAGAGTGCGCTGGTGGCCGGGATCTTCACCCTGATCGAGGGTGCCGGGCTCGTCCTGGTGATCATCGCCGGCCTCCCCTACCTCGGGAGGGTCGATTACCTCGAGATGCCGTTCGGGATAACCGGGGTGTTCACCTCCGCAGCACTGGTCTTCTTCGCCTACATGGGGTTCGAGGAGATGGTCAAGTTCTCGGAAGAGACCACCGAGCCGGAACGGACCGTGCCAAAGGCGCTGATGCTTGCGCTCGCTGTCTGCACCATCCTCTACATCCTGGTCTGCATCTCGGCGGTGAGCGTGGTAGGGTGGGAGGGCCTTGCCGCATCAGAAGCCCCGTTTGCCGAGGTGGCGGTGGCGGCATGGGGGCCCGGGGCGGCAGGGGTGCTCTCGATCATCGCCCTCTTTGCCACCGCAAACACGGTGCTGTTGATGCTGTTTGCCTCCTCGCGGATCAGCTACGGTATGGCCCG
Organism: Methanomicrobiales archaeon; assembly: GCA_013415575.1. GTDB lineage: Archaea > Halobacteriota > Methanomicrobia > Methanomicrobiales > Methanospirillaceae > UBA9949. The sequence continues at coordinate 660 of JAAEES010000165.1, forward strand.
GTCAGGGACGCTGCCCCGCCTGCTCACCCGGGTGCACGTGACCCGGCAGACCCCGTGGGTGGCGATCATCGCCGTCGGCCTCGGGACATTCCTCTTCCTCTTCTCCGGCGATATCGGCTTTGTGGCCAATGTCTCGAACTTCACCCTCTTTGTGACCTTTGTCGTGGTGAATGCGGCGGTGATCATTCTCAGGTTCCATGACCCGGGACGGGTTCGCCCGTTCAGGGTGCCGGGAAGGATCGGGCTGCTCCCCGTGCTGCCCCTCTGTGGTATCGTCTCCTGTCTCTTCCTCTTCATCCAGCTGACCCCCGAAGTGGTCGGGGTGGGGGCGGTCCTGACCATCATCGGGGGGATCGCTGCCCTGTTTGCCGGGAGGAGGATCCGTCCCGATGACCCGGGCGGGCCCGGCTGAACATCGGATTCGGGCAGAGCGTCCCCCGGTTTCAGGAACAACCGGAGCGGTAGGGGGTATTGGTGCGGAGGCAGGATGCCGCCGCTGCCGTGATCGCCGGCAGGTCGCGGGTGTCTCTCCAGTCGTTCATGAGCAGTTCCGCGAGCGAACCCCCGACGATTCGATCCCGGATGAGGGGGAGGTAGGGCCGCTCATCGGGAGCGGCATGCCGTTCTGCCATGCGGAAGAGACGGAGGAGCTCCGGCCGGAGTGCTGCGGTCCCCCGGGCAATAGCCTGCCCGGTCAGCTCGAGCAGCGCCCGGCGGTCGGATTCGAGACCCGAGAGATCGGCCCGGAGCAGGGCCCGGATGAATGCACAGAGGGCCATATCGGAGCGGACGCACTCCTGCTCGTCCATCACCTTGAGCTCGACACAAGGGCGGGAGAACCGGATGATGACCCCGTAGGAGGCGACCCATTCTTCGCAGAGTACCGCTCCTCCCCGCTGCCGGAGCTCCCGGTACATCTCTCCGAGCCACGAGCAGTATTCCTCCCGTGAATGGAGCAGCCCGGGAATGATACCGTTGCAGATACCGGGGATCTGCCGCTGGTTCTCCCGGTAGTAGAGGAGCCGGCTGTCCATTATTCCCGATGGGGCACCCTCAACGAATGGTGATGCGGCGCTGATTGCCGCAAGGTAGGGGAGGAGGGAACGGAGCCGGTTGAAGGTGGCGACCATGGAGTCCTCATCGGCATAGCTGAGGTTCACCTGGAGCGACTGGATGTTGAGCCATCCGTGCTGGGAGAGCCCGAAGATACGGTCGTACACCTCGTAGTAGTCCTGTTCTTCCTGGTCCCAGACCGCGGTCTCGGAAAGACGGAGCGCGGGATGCATCCCGAGCCCGAGCAGGTGGTACCGGTCTCCGAACTTCCGGGAGAATGCGTCCGTCCCGCGGGAGACCATGATCTCAAGCTCCCTGACGGTCGGAGCCGGGTGATCGGGGACCACTTCGATAACCGTTTTCTGGAGCTCTTTTGAGAGATGGACGCTCCCGAAGGGTGCCTGCGATGAACCGCTCCCTGCAAGTTCAGCGAGGATCCGGTCGGACTCGGGTCGCGGGAAGAGGTCCGCGCTGTTTATCGAATATTCATGCTCGGTTCCGATCAGCATGGGATTTCTTCCTCGAGAGGGATCTCTGCGACTTTATCAGTCTCCGGCTCCGGAATCCGGCAGATGGCTGCCAGGTCCCCGGCAGGGAGGGACCGCACCAGGCGCAGAAGTTCATCCCGTGCCACTGCATACAGGCGGGCATAGGCCTCAGGCTCTTCCCGGAGGAGACCTGCCAGGGGGCAGATGGATTCCTGCTTGAGCCAGATCTCGAGCACCCCGTCGACCACATCAAAGGTGAAGGGACCGGCCCGGCAGGTCTCGGGCTTGATGGCGTGGATCCGGCAGGATCCTGCATCAAACATGACGCACATGCCGTCCTCACCGGCCGCCAGGCAGGAGTATCCCCGGTATTCGATGGTCCCGTACGGGTGGCCGGCCGAGACGATATCGTCGATCCGGTCACGGGTGAGCGGCGGATGGGCATCCCGGCAGCACAATCCCCCGCACCGGTCACAGACAGCCTCGGCGATAAGAAACCATGCATCGGTCATGAAGGTATTCACTGCTCCAGGAGACGTGAGATGATGGTGCGGTAGACATCGGGGTAGAGATCGTCTTCCCCGCCCTCGAGGGAAGGGTTGTCATTTACCTCGATGACCGTGCAGTCTCCATTGTTTGTCTTCAGGTCGACACCGTAGAGACCGGTGCCGATGGCGTTTGCGGCAGCGATGCCGGTCTCCAAAACTCGCCCAGGCGCCTGTTCTGCCGGGATGCTCTCCACCTTACAATACACCAGGTGACCGTTGACCGAATCCTGGATCTTGAATGTCGTGTCCGGGATGGTGTATTTGCAGAC
>JAAEES010000020.1 GCA_013415575.1 Methanomicrobiales archaeon
CAGGCCGGACTATCAGGTTCTGATGGAGCGGAGACAGCTGACTGGAGGAAAGCTCTTGCAATGCCTCTTACTTCATCCCTGGACGAACCGGTTCCTTCCATCCAGCCTGAACAAGGAGTGCCACAGGTTCCGGAAGAGGTCGATCGGAGGGACGCAACAACTACTTCACGGGTATCACAGGCGGGGGAGGTCGTCCTGAAATCCCATGCTGAGGGGGGTCCGGAGGACCAGGGTACTGTCGAGGGATGGAAGAAAGCATTGTATATCCCGGTTGTACCCGTTCTCTCTGAAGATAAACCGTCTGTGGAAAAGGCAATGGGGAACCGGATATCTGCGGTTGTTCCTGATTTTGAACCATTATCTGCAGATTCAGGACTTTTTGACGATATTCCCGCGGGAAAGAAGATGCCGAGAGCACCTGCCCCTGAACCTGCCGAGCAGTGGAAATCCATGGGTATGAACCGCGGGGAGAACAGTTCGGTTTGAATTTCGCGTTCCTCTTCTGTTGCTTCATCCTCATAAAACTCTTATATTCTGACAGATAGGGTATTCTCAGGGGCACCGACATGATTACGACCGGGTTTGGCTGGATCGAGATAGGGGGGAACCGTTACGAGTATGATATCATTATCCATACCGACGGAACCATCTCAAGGAGGCCAAAGAAACGGTCACGGGATCTGAAACCGGAATACGGCCATACTCCGCTGTCAGACGAGGAACTTGAGGTGGTGAGATCCGAGCACCCTGAGGTGGTCTATATCGGTACGGGACAATCCGGCAGTCTGCCGGTGACACCGGAGGCATATGAACTGCTTCGCAACTACGAGACGATTATACTGCCGACGCCGGAGCTTCTCTCCAGCCTCGCCACGGAAAAGCGAAGGCATGTCGCCATCGTGCATGTGACCTGTTGACCGGACGCGGCGAGGGAATGGCTCCATTGAAAACCAGGTATTCACGTAGCCGTCATTCCTTCTGAATGATGAGGCTTCTTTGGAACCATTCAAGAATTCAGGAGAACCTGGCAGGTATATTGTCAGGCCGGGCCAGGCCACGGAACATTTTTCTCACCAGGGTCTTTCGGCTCTGTAAACATTTATTCTCCTCCCGGTGGCAGGTTCTGTGCCGGGCACCGGTAGCTCTTCCGACATGGGTGAGTGCACCGGACTATTGCGAGCGAAAGAAAAAGAGTTTCCAGAGCTGATACTCTGATACTATGAAAAAAGTTGTGCTCCTGTGCGGCAGCCCACGGCCGAAGGGGAATACTGCACAGATTGTTGGAGAGTGCGCAAAGGTCATCCGGGATCAGGGGCTTCTGGCCGAAATATACTCTCTTGCCGGCAAGAAGATCGAGTCCTGTACCGCCTGCTACCGGTGCCGGGATGAGGGGAACTGTGTCCTTGAAGACGGTCTTGACGAGCTGATCGAAATGATACGGGGAGCTGACGGGTTCATCGTCGCCTCTCCGGTCTACTTCGGGACTGCCCGGGGAGATGTCATGGCCGCTCTCCAGCGTATCGGGATGGTCTCCATGGCTTCCGACAGGTTCCTCTCCTGGAAGGTGGGCGGACCTATTGCGATTGCCCGACGAGGTGGCCACACCGCAACCATTCAGGAGATGCTGATGTTCTTCTTCATCAACGAGATGATCGTCCCGGGATCGAGCTACTGGAATATGGTATTCGGGCGGGAACCCGGGGAGGTCTGGAGCGATGATGAGGGAATCAGGACCATCCGTCTCTTTGCCGAGAATGTCGCCCGGCTAATCACCAGACTGTCCTGAAGTACTGCGGAGTGCGAGCGGGGAGTATCTTGACCAGAACGATCATTGAAGTTGAAGGCCTTTACCACCACTACGGCGATATTGCTGCAGTTGACGGCATCAGCTTCTCGGTGGAAGAGGGGGAGATCTTTTCATTTCTCGGACCGAATGGGGCAGGGAAGAGCACCGCAATCAATGTTCTCATCACCCTGCTGCAGATCCAGCAGGGAACGGCCACCGTTGCCGGCTATGATGTAGGGAAGGATCCCCAACAGGTGAGAAATTCCATCGGGATCGTCTTCCAGGACGTCACACTGGACCGGGACATGACCTGCGGGGAGATCCTGGAGTTCCATGGGAGACTCTACCGGATGCCTTCAGTCGAACGGAAACAGCGGATTGATGAACTCCTCTCACTGGTAGAGCTCGATGCGAAGCGGGATGTCCGTACCAAACATCTCTCAGGCGGGATGAAGCGGCGGCTGGAGATCGCCCGCGGGCTGATGACCCGTCCGAAAGTCCTCTTCCTTGATGAGCCGACCATCGGCCTCGATCCCCAGACCAGGATGCGGATGTGGGATTACATCAAGGCCGTGAATGATGAGGGGGCCACGATATTCCTGACCACCCACTACATGGATGAAGCGGATCATCTAAGCGACCGGATCAGTATCATCGACCACGGGCGGATTATTACCACTGGAACGCCGTATGGTCTGAAAAATACACTGGGAGAGGATCTTATCTACCTGGAAACCGCTGATCTCCCAGGAACCCTGGTTACCCTTTCGGCAATGGGTGAGGTGAAAGAACTCAGGGAAAAATCCCGGGGAATCGTTGCCATGCTCACCGGAGATGGCACAAAAATCCTGCCCCAGATCATTGAAAATCTGGCAGACAAGGGGATACGGGTCAGTGCAGTGAACCTGAAGAAGCCATCAATGGATGATGTCTTTCTCCACTTCACCGGGCGGGAACTCCGTGACGAGGGGGCAGAAAAGCCTTCAACCGCTGTTGCACGGGCAGGGAGGCGGTAACGGTGAACACCGGATTTCTGACCATCTACTGGAGGGATATGCTCCGGTTCTTCCGGTTCAAGACCCTGCTCATTTCATCGCTCGTGCAACCGGCGCTCTGGATGGCCTTCTTCGGGATTGCCATGTCGGCCAATTTCAACCGGCTGACAAGCGAAATCCCCCCCATTCCGGGTGTGCCGAGCGTGGATTACCTCACCTACATGGCCGCCGGGGTTATTGCCATGACAACGCTCTTCACCAGCCTCTTTGGTGGGATCGTGCTCCTCTTTGATAAAAACTGGGGGCTGATGCGGGAGATCTTTGCAAGCCCGCTGCCCCGGAACCACATCATCTTCGGCATCGCCCTTTCCGGTATGACCAAGACCTTCATCCAGGCGGTCATCATCATGGTGTTCGCAATCTTCCTCGGGGCTGCATTTTTCGCGGGTTTCACAACGGCCGAGACCCTCCTCTCCCTGGCCGGGATCCTCCTCTTTGTCGGGGTCTTTTCACTCGGATTTCTCTTCCTCTCTGCCGCCATCTCAATCAGTCTCGAGAGCCCGGAAGGCCTCCAGGGCATTATCACCCTGCTCACCATGCCCATCTTTTTTGCTAGCAATGCCCTCTACCCGATTACTGCGTTTCCTCCGGTGCTCCAGGCAATATCAGCAGTAAACCCTCTCACCCATCTGGTGAGCGGAATCCGCTACTTTACTATCGGTGACAACTTCCAGGCAATCGGCATCCACTATACCGCAACATCCATGGATATTGCGCTTTCCTTCCTCCTCCTGGTACTCTTTGCAGTTCTGATGTTCACCCTTGCCATGTGGCGGTTCAGCAAAGCAACGGTCACCTAAACCTTCTTTTCAGGGCTCTCCGGGAGGTACCACTACCAGTTCTGCTGCGGCAAGATCCCGGTGAAATTCAGGGAACCGGTAGTAGTCAAGGAGTGCCATCTCACGGAGGAGGTTTCCGGGCAGTGCGAGGGAAAACTTCCAGACCTCCTGTCCGGGGATCTTCAGTATGGTTGCGGCAAGGCGGGGCGTTTTCTTCCGGATATCCTCAAGCATCCTGAAAACCACACCAGCCGGCTCCTCTTTTGCCACGTTTTTAAGGGTAACTGAAAAATCATTATACGAGATCGTCACTTTCCGGGCAGCTTCAGCCCGGAGCAGGGCGGACAGGATGCCGTTGAACCGGCGTCCCCGGAAGGTCAGGATGGTGACTTCCGGCCCTTTCTCCCCCTGTTTTTCGAGCACATGGAGAGCCCCTGACCGGAGGGGCGGATACTCCCCGATTATCGCTGCCAGAATCTCCTGTTCTTTCCCGGGAAGTGGCAGTATGGATGCCCCCCTGACGAGGATTTCTTCGACCGCATGGCAGACCACCGGTGAGAATCCTGCCTGACTACCGGTCCAGAAGACCTCACTCCGCTCGCCTTCTCCGGGAACTACTACCACGAGCTCATGCGATTCATCGCTTTTTACAAATTTCCAGCTCTTCCCGCCAAGGGAGAAACTCTTTCCGCTCTTCCCGGCCACGAACCGGGCATCGAGTTTCCCCACCACCTCTCCATCCGGAGTGACGGCTCTGAATTCTCCCCCGCCACTGATGACCGAATAGAGATCCTTCCAGTTGGACCGGCCGAATGCCTGCTCGGCCCCCTGTCCTGCCATGAGCATGTCCCCGTCATTCTCGAGCATCCCTGTCTCCATCATATGCGCGAGAACCGCATCGATTTCCCGCCCGCGGAGGGCTCTGAATGGTGCAAGTCCCCGCACAAACCTCCTGATGCGGGTCCGTGAGGATCGTCGTGTCCGGAGCAGCTCGAGAAGTATCTGCTGGACCAGGACACTGAACGGTTTTTCAGGGGGCCTGAGCGGTTCTACCTCATTTCTGCTCGCCGACTCGATAACCGCAACCATGCAGAGGAGCTCGTCTGCATTCTTCAGCACGCAGGAAACAAACGGCGGCTTGCCCCTCCTGCCGCTCCGCCCCATCCGCTGGAGAAAAGAAGAGACCGATCCTGGAGTCCCCACCTGCACTACCACGTCGAGATCCCCGATATCAATCCCGAGCTCAAGCGTGCTGGTGCAGATGATACACGCGCTCCCCTCACCGGAGAATGCCTCCTCTGCCTCCTTTCGGAGTGCGGATGAGAGCGAGGAATGGTGCACCAGCAGCTGTTCCACCTTTCCGGAGAGAGCTCTCGTTACGCTCTCGGCATCGCTCCTGCTGTTGACAAAGACCAGCGCTTTTTTTCCAGCGATGATACGGGCAAGTGCCTGCATCCGCCGCTTCTCCCGCTCCTCGACGACGAATGTGAAATGCTTCTCCCGTGCCGGTGCCGGGATCTGGACCAGTGCCTCGCCATGCCTCCCGCCAGAAAGCCAGGAGAGGATCTCTCCGGGGTTCCCTACGGTAGCAGAGAGCCCGATCCTCTGGATATTCCGGCCGGCGATCCGGTCGAGCCTGTCGAGCAGGACCCGCATGTGGACACCCCGGTCTGATTCCACAAAGGCATGAAGTTCATCAATAATGATGTAGCGGAGGTTGCGGAGATCGGAGGAGAGATGCCGTTCCATGAGGAGGACTTCCAGCGACTCAGGAGTGATCATCAGGATATGGGGTGCCTCCTCGTCCTTCCAGGCCCGGTCCCCCCTGGGAACATCCCCGTGCCATTTCCCCAGTTCCAGGCCATTTGGCAGGCAAAATGCAGAGAACCGCTCCTCCTGGTCATTGATGAGGGCTTTGAGGGGTGCGAGGTAGAGGGCAGCCACTCCGGGGATTGCGTCCTTCATGATGCCGTCGATGACCGGGATGAGCGCCGCTTCGGTCTTCCCTCCGGCGGTCGGGGCAATGACCAGGACATCCCTGTCATCGGACACCGCACGGCAGGTCTCTTCCTGGACCGGCCTGAGTTCACTCCACCCCAGCCGGTGGGAAATCACATCTTTCACACCTTCGTGCAGCCTGGAAAAGGTCTCCATGCTCTCCATTCCTCTATTGGCGGGACCAGTCATGTGGCTTTCGGCCGGTATGGCAGAAAAATTAGAAAAACCTTAAATAGTGAGAGATTGACCTCCTCTATCAAGGTAAATTCATATGTCCCGCTCCCCGGATTACCCCGGAATACTCCTGCGGCACAAAGAAGCCTTTTTCTTTATCTTTCGTTAGGGGACCTGCTGGAAAGCCGGTTCCCCTGTAGCGGACAATTCACAAGGATTTACCAGAAGGTGTTTATTCATGCTTGGAATCCCTGACCCACAGATCTGGATCGCGTATCTGCTCTGCATAGCCCTGGCACTGGCCTGTATTATCTATGGTCTATTAAACTGGAACACCGGGGGTGACTGATGGCCGCTTCCACTTCGACCATTCTTGCCGTTGCCCTCGTCTACCTGGTGATGATCCTCTGTCTTGGCTATCTTGGATATAAACGGACAAAGGAGGCTGAAGATTACCTGGTGGCCGGTCGGAAAGCCCACCCGGTTATCATCGCTCTCTCCTACGGGGCAACGTTCATCAGCACCTCTGCCATCGTCGGTTTTGGCGGACAGGCTGCCAACCTCGGCATGGGATTGATCTGGCTCACGGTCTTCAACATCGGGGTCGGCATCCTCCTGGCCTTCGTTATCTTTGGTAAAAAGACACGTGAGGTCGGCAACCGGTTGCGGGCGGTTACGTTTCCTGACCTGATGGGCAAGGTGTACAAGTCCTCGTTCATGCAGGTGGTATCGGGACTGGTCATCATCATCGGCATGCCCCTGTATACCGCTGCAGTTCTCATCGGGGGCGCACAGTTCATCAAGGAGACGGTCGGCATTTCCTATGGAGTCTCACTCGTCGGTTTTGCGGTTATTGTGGCCATTTACGTCATCTTCGGCGGCCTCATTGCGGTGATGTACACCGATGCTGTTCAGGGGACTATCATGCTGGTCGGGATGGCAATCCTCCTGGTATCCACCTACCTCCTCCTCGGGGGAGTCACCGCCGCAAACACAGCCCTGACAGGGATGGCCGACCTCGTTCCGGTAAAACTTGCTGAACAGGGAATGAATGGATGGACGGTGATGCCGGATCTTGGTTCTCCGATCTGGTTCACCCTGGTGACCACCCTCGTGCTTGGTGTGGGAATCGGGGTGCTCGCCCAACCCCAGCTGGTTGTCCGGTTCATGACCGCAAAGGACAGCCGCTCTCTGAACCGGGCGGTTCTGGTAGGAGGGCCTTTCATACTGATGATGACCGGTGTGGCCTTTACCGTGGGTGCCCTTACCAATGTCTACTTTTACCGTACAGCCGGCCAGATCGCCGTCCAGGCTGCAGGGGGTAACGTCGATGCCATCATCCCCATCTTCATCAACAGTTCCATGCCCGAATGGTTTGTGGTCCTGTTTATGGTCACCCTCCTTGCTGCGGCGATGTCAACACTGAGCTCGCTCTTCCACACCATGGGAACAGCCCTCATCTGTGATGTCTGGGGGAGGGGGAGGGAGTGTGCGCTCTCCCTCCGGGCCAACCAGCTTGGTGTCCTGATCATGATCGTGGCCAGCGTGATCGTGGCCTTCCTGATGCCCGGGAGCATCATCGCCATCGCCACGGCTATGTTCATGGGTCTCTGCGCCTCTGCGTTCCTGCCGGTCTTTGCCGTTGCGGTCTACTGTAAAAAACCGGACCCCCGTGCTGCAAAGGCCAGCCTGGTGGTCGGTGCCGTGGCCTGGTTCTTCTGGGCACTCTTCATCAACAGCCGCTATGCAACGGTCTTCGGGCTGTCCAAAGTTCTTCTCGGCACGGTGAGCATTCTCGGCTACCCCTGGAACGCAATAGATCCGATTATCATCGCCCTCCCCCTCTCGGCAATCACCATTCTTGTCCTGCAATACGGCAGTGGCGGTTGCCAGCCGGAAACGCAGCCAGCGTGAAGGGGGAGTTCATTTTTTTCCGGAAAAAAAATCCCTTTTCTGAACCCTGCCGTGGCAGCGAAAAAGATGATGAAAAAAAGACCAGCGCGTATCAGGAGGAGGCTCCCTCTTTCCACCGGGTGTAGAGGTGGTGCTCGATTCCAAAGACATCGAGTGTTTTCCCAACGATATGATCGACCAGGTCCCCGATGTTCTCCGGGCGGTGATAGAACCCGGGTGCAGCCGGGAGGATGGTTACTCCTGCTTCAGCGAGGGTGAGCATATTGCGGAGCTGGATCGCATTCAGCGGGGTCTCACGGGGGACCAGCACGAGCGGCCGCCGTTCCTTGAGAGTGCAGTCAGCTGCCCTGAGCAGCAGATTATCGGCAAACCCGCAGGCGATCCCGGCCACGGTCTTCATGCTGCAGGGAAGGACAACCATGCCCAGATTCCGATATCCGCCGCTGGCAAGAGGTGAGGTGAAATCAAAGCAGTCATGGCACCTCGTGGCAAGCCTGATGACCTCCTCCTCTTTCCAGGACGTCTCTATCTCCACCAACTTTCCTGCCATGTCGGTCATGACCAGGTCAGACTCGATGCCGAGATCCCGGAGCACCTCGAGCATCCTGATACCGTAGATGATTCCGCTGGCCCCGGAAAGGCCTACAATCAGACGCATTGGATATCCCATTTAACCTTAGTACCCTGCCGATCGTAATAATAGGATTGTTCAGAACCGCTTCCGGGCAGTTCCTGGTGTTCATCCGGAAAGTCCGAACACCTTGAATATCCGGGTTTTCAGTGCTTCCTTCGGGTATGCGCCAACAACAACGTCAGCCACCTGACCGCCGGAGAACAGGATAATGGTGGGAATCGCGGTGATGCCGAACCCTGAGGCGATCCCGGGGTTACGGTCAGTATTACACTTGGCAAAGGTGACCCTGTCACCGAACTCCCGGGCCAGCTCCTCGATAACCGGTCCAACCATGCGGCACGGCCCGCACCATTCGGCCCAGAAATCAACCACCAGGAACTGGTGGGTCTTCAGCATGCCCTGAAAATTGGTCGAATCAACCGGGTGGACCTTGAATTCTTTTTGTGGCGGGTGCAGCCGCTCTTCCATCTCACGCAGCTTCTGCTCACGAATCCGCTGCAGTTCCTCGTCCATAGGACAGAGATTGGGATTCTGGTCACTTAATTCCTGCCCCGCCCTCAAATAGAGAGTAAACTATATCTTCCGCGATTGTCAATAACTATACTCCTGCGGAGCGAGGTGGGGTAGTCAGGATATCCCGACGGGCTCATAACCCGTAGATCGATGGTTCAAATCCATCCCTCGCTATTCTTTTTCAGCATCCTGATACCCTTATTCAAACAGTTCCAGCTTGGTCTGGTAGGTGCCGTCAAGGAAATCGACCGCTGGTGACCGAGACTCTTCTCCGGAGATCGAGACCGGGTAGCAGCCGGTAAGACAGCCGGTGCAGAGGTCCTTTTTGGCAATCCCTATAGCCTCCACAAGGGCATCGAGAGAGATATGGTGGAGACTGTTGGCGGTGATGCGTCTGCGTACCTCTTCCTCATCCTTGTCGCTGGCGATCAGCTCTTCCCGGGTTGGCATATCTACTCCGAGATAGCAGGGAGCACGGATGGCAGGAGATCCGATCCGCATGTGTACCTCCCGTGCCCCTGCATCCCGGACAATTCCGATAATTCTCCGGGAGGTCGTTCCCCTGACGATGCTGTCATCCACCAGTACTATCGCTCTGTCTTTCAGGTGTTCCCTGATTGGGTTCAACTTGATCCTGACCGCCTTTTCGCGTTCTTTCTGGGAGGGCATGATGAATGTCCGACCCATATACCGGTTCTTCATCAGGCTCTCCACAAACGGGATTTGCGAATGCTGGGAATACCCGATTGCATAGGCTGTCCCCGAATCAGGAATCGGGCAGACCGAATCGGCATGTACCGGGGCCTCTTCAAAGAGTTTCGCCCCGATCTTCCGCCGCACATCATAGACCAGCGCGCCGTCCATTACCGCATCTGCCCGCGCGAAATAGATGTATTCGAAGATGCAGTGGGCCCGCCTGTCTGCGACCGCAATCTGCATGGTGCGCATTCCGTCCTCATCAATACAGACCAGTTCGCCGGGGTGGACATCGCGGATCAGGGTTCCCCCGAGAGCATCGATGGCTACACTCTCTGATGCCAGGATGATGCCCTGCTCGGTCTTTCCTATGCACATCGGCTTTATTCCGAGGGGATCGCGGAACCCGTAGAGCACCCCGTCGATCATCATGACCACCGAATAGGACCCCTGGAGGAGCCGCATGCAACGGTGAACCGCGTCCTCAATGCAGCCGGAGCTGCTCATCTCGTCAGTAATGACCTTTGCGATGAGTTCGGTGTCGGTGGTGGTGCAGAAGATCTGGCCGCGACATTCATATTCATCGCGAAGCTCACAGGCATTGACCAGGTTGCCATTGTGGGCAAGGGAGATGATGTGATCGCGGTAGAGAAAATTGAACGGCTGGGCATTCTCCGGGCGATTGGCCCCGGTGGTCGGATACCGGACGTGACCAATTCCTACCGGTCCCTTGAGTCCGGTGAGAATTTCAGGATTGAAAACCTCGGCTACCAGGCCCTGGCCTTTGTGCTTATAGAGCCGCGTGCCGTCATAGGTAGAAATTCCGGCGCTCTCCTGTCCCCGGTGCTGGAGGGCATAGAGCGCATAATAGAGTTCAAAAGATACACCGCCAGCATCCCGGATGCCAACGATTCCACACATGATCGATCTCTAGTGGGTGGGGATCTTTGGTCTCTTTGTCACCCACTTGTAGTTCCTGATTCGCGTGCTCTTTCCAAAACCGCAGGCAGAACATGTCCTGTGCCGCAGGTGGAAGGAGATACTCCCGCATCGCCTGCAGGCGATATGCGTCTTGCCCGCCCGTTTTCCCATTGACGGAGTGCCCTTTGACATATCAATTCACCTCTCGCACAACTTATTCCACGGATGGGGAGATATAGATCACATTGTCGCCGCGGACGATCAGCATTCCGACACTGCGCACCTGACCGCCCTCGACCTCTTCTGCTTTGTCCAGAACGAGGTTCATATGAACGTCATATCCCTGCAATACGCCCCGAAGTTCCCTGCCGCCCTTGAGGGAGACGATTACTGGCTGCCGGTTCAGCACCTGATCCAAAATATCCAACGGCCGCTTTGTCATACGTATTCCCAGTTTTCCATCACTTTGGAGTAAT
>JAAEES010000021.1 GCA_013415575.1 Methanomicrobiales archaeon
GTCCGTGCAACCTCCTCATCAATGAACTCCGGGACTGCATGTACCCCCGGGCCCATCTCCTGCCCATGGCCGCTGATGTAGCGGGCGCAGAGCGCCTGGAGGGCAAAACTCAGATCCATGACCTCGACCGGGTGGCCCATTCCCTTGGGGATGGCGAGGTTCACCAGCCGTCCTTCGGCAAGTACATGGATGGTCTTCCCGGAGAGCTGGTAGGAGTCAATGCCGTCCCTCCTGATGACCCGATCCGCGTGCTCCTCGAGCCAGCGGACATCGATCTCTACATTGAAGTGACCGGCATTGGAGAGGACCGCCCCATTCCGCATCCGGCTGAAGTGCCGGGCGGAAATCACGCTGGTATTACCAGTGGTAGTGATGAAGATCTCACCGCAGACTGCAGCCTCGTCCATGGTCATGACCAGGTATCCGTCCATGTAGGCTTCGAGTGCCCGGCGTGCATCCACCTCGGTGATTACGACCCTGGCACCGAGTCCATGGAGCTTCCGTGCAAGTCCCCGCCCGCAGAAGCCGTACCCGGCTACCACCACGCACTTCCCGGCCATCAGGACATTGGTGGTCACCATGATAGCGGTCAGCGCACTCTCACCAGTTCCGTGCACATTGTCAAAGTACCGCTTCATGGGGGTGTCATTCACGGCAATAACCGGAAAGCGGAGCTGATCTTCCCGTGCCATAGCCCGCAGCCGGTGGACGCCGGTGGTGGTCTCCTCGCAGCCGCCGATGACTGAATCTATGAGTTCGGTTCTCCTGGTATGGAGGCGGAAGATCAGATCCATCCCGTCGTCGATGACGATGTGGGGGCGGGAGTCGAGCACCTGGTCGATGGCCGCGTAGTATTCCTCCACCCCGGCTCCCCGCTTTGCATAACAGGTCACCCCATCGACCCGGTTCAGCGCTGCAGCGACGTCGTCCTGGGTCGAGAGCGGGTTGCACCCGGTAATGGTAACCAGAGCCCCCCCTGCTGCCAGCGTCGCTGCAAGGTTTGCGGTCTTTGCCTCGACATGCAGGGCCATGCCGATCCGAAAGCCCGCAAGGGGACGCTCCTTCTCAAATTTCTCCCTGATCGCACCCAGCACCGGCATATACTGGCGTGCCCAGTCAATCTTCTGCATTCCCGTATCCATAGTGCACCAGTGTCCGGGGAAACCTTCTCCCGTGTGAGCAGGATTGATGCCTCCCCGGCCGTATCTTTTCGAATAGTATTTTCCGCTGGCATCAGATAAAACCCCCCGAATCCCAATCCGTTAGTGGAAAAGAATGATAGGGTGCCGACACCGATGGATATTCATGGCGCTGACAAGAAGGATCATCCCCTGCCTTGATCTCAAGGACGGCCGGGTGGTCAAGGGAACGCACTTCATCGACCTCCGCGATGCCGGTGACCCGGTGGAGCTCGCCCAGCGGTACAACGAACAGGGTGCAGACGAGGTGGTCTTCCTGGACATCACCGCGTCGAAAGAGAACAGGGGGACGATGCTTGAGGTGATCGGGAGGGCTGCTGACCAGCTTTTCCTTCCCCTCACGGTGGGTGGAGGAATACGCACGGTTGAGGATATCCAGCAGATCCTCAGGGCAGGCGCAGACAAGGTGAGCATCAACACCACTTCGGTGCTCGATCCTTCAATCATCGATAAAGGGGCGTCCCGGTTTGGAACACAGTGCATCGTCCTCGCGGAAGACGTCAGGAAGAACTACAGCGAGAACCCGGATGCCACCCCGGTGATACTGCCCGACGGGTCAACCTGTTGGTATGAAGTGGTTATCTACGGCGGTAGCAAGCCGACAGGTATCGATGCCGTTACCTGGGCGCAGGAGGCAGAAATGCGGGGTGCCGGAGAGATTCTGCTCACCAGCATGGAGACCGACGGGACAAAGATGGGCTTTGACATCCCTATCACCCGCGCAATCTCCGAGGCCGTCGGGGTTCCGGTCGTTGCCAGCGGCGGTGTGGGAACCCTCGAACACTTCTACGACGGCTTCGTCTATGGAAAGGCCGATGCCTGCCTTGCAGCAAGCGTCTTCCACTATGGTCAGTACACCGTCCGGCAGGTCAAGGAGTACCTGGCGAACCGGGGTATCCCGGTAAGGCTCTGAGATCGAGCTCCATCGCTGCGACGGAGTGTTCGAGCTCAAAGGCATTGAGAACGGCGGGATGAATCTCCCCGAACATCCCCGCCGGGTTCCCGTTCACCAGGATGTCTCCCCGCCGCCCATCGATGAAGGCAGGGTCTTCCGACTCCCCGACCGTGAACGGAAGGGCAAGTTCCCGGCAGATGGCCTCTGCATGGGCATATGCCTCGGTAAAATCTGCTGCCGGATGGATACTCACCCAGGCAGTCTTCTGGAAGGTGTCCACGCCCCGGACCACGTCCCCTACGCAGAAGACCCGCTGCGGGAGCTCCCGGTGCCGGTTCAGCTGGCAGATCTCCAGGAGGAGCGGGAGGAGATCGGTCCGGAGCAGGGTATGGTCTTCGGTGATAGGGTGCATGACCCTGAGCACATCATCGGGAACCGGCCGGTGCATCCGGGTGAACATGACCGCTTCATTTGAGAGCGTGAAGGGGATGACTTCGATGAAACCGAATCCGGTGAGCACCTGTCGCACCAGGGAGCCGATACCGTACACCGGATGGGGCTTCCCGATGGTGAAGGTCGGGGAGATTCCCACGGCAAACTGCTCATACCCGTACGCAATTGCCACGTCTTCAAACAGGTCCCAGTCGTGCATGATGTCCGACCGGTAACAGGGGACTTCAACACGGACCAAATCCTCCTTTGCAGGCGTTGCACCGTACCGCATCTTCCGGAAGAGTGCTGCCATCTCGTCCGGTGATAGTCCGGTGCCGAGCAGGCGGTTGCAATCGTTGGTTCGCACGTACCGGACTGCTGCGGAGAGATCAGGCCAGCGCATTCCCTCAATCTCAACGCTCTCAATGACAGCCCCGGTCTCGGCCATGGCCGTGCAGATAATATTGACCGCGGTTCGTACTGCCCGCTCGTCTGTCCCGGTGGTATCGAGGAGGAGGTTTCTGGTTTCCGTGGTCACCCGGGTCAGTTCACCGTTGATGATGGGGGGAAACGAGAGAACCCGGTCCAGGTCATCAACGATCAGGGGGAACCGTGGGAAGTCGTTCACAACGTGGGAATACATCCGCCCCTTCGGGTGTTGTGCGAGGATCTCCTCCATGGTGAGCTCGTGCTCGTAGTCAAGCGGCACGAATTTCCGGGTTCGTTCCGAAGCGAGGTAGTGGAACGGCGGTGTCACCGTATCAAGATCATGGATCCCGATGGCCACCTTGCTCCTCCCTCTGCCAACGGCCCAATGGAGCGCTTCCTGGAGCCCCATGATCGAGAGGATCGCCTCTTCATCGAAAGAGACCCCCCGTATCACAGCCGAGCCAAGGATCGGCCTGATGGTGGCAAGCCCCGGGTCGACGGTGAATTTCATTCCTGACGGATTCACGCGGTACTCGGGCAGGCCGGTCTCTTTCCCGAGGAAGCCCCGAAGTGCCCTCGCAACCCCTTCAACCGAGAAGAGATCGGGCCGGTTCGGGAAGAACTCGACATCGACATGGTCATCCTCGACGCGTTCGATATCTGACCCGAGCATAGGGAGCCGGGAGATGATCAGGTTACGATCGACACCGGTCAACCGTTCAAGGTAGTGGTAGGGAAGAGTGATGATCGCCATGGTCAGTCACCTCCGGGAATCTGTTCAGGGAGGATAGTCGGGGTATCCCTGACCCATTCGATATCGCTCCGATAGAGCAGGCGAAGATCGGTGAGCCCGAGACGGAGCATCGCAATGCGGCTTACCCCGAGTCCCCAGGCGAGGACCGGGTGCTCCAGCCCCAGCGGGGCGGTGACTTCTTCGCGGAAGATCCCTGCTCCCCCCATCTCCACCCAGCCGAGAGAGGGGACATAGACCTCAGGCTCCACGCTCGGCTCGGTATAGGGGAAGTATCCCGGCCGGAAGCGTACCCCGGCAAACCCCATCCTTGTATAGAACTCTTTCAGGAAACCGAGCAGGTGGCTGAAGTTTACCCCCTCGTCCATCACGATCCCTTCCAGCTGCTCGAATTCTGGCAGGTGGGTGGGATCGATCGCCTCCCGGCGATATACCCTGCTGATGGAGAACGCCTTGACCGGCGGATCAGGATGGTCGGCAAGGTGACGGATGGTCAGGCTCGTTGAATGGGTGCGGAGTACGCACTGGGACGCTTTCTGCTCGCTCCACGTGCCACCCCAGCCGGTAGATGAAGTCGTTCCCCCGTGCAGGTGCATGTCCCGGACCTTTTCGAATACAGGGGGAAGGCAGACCTGCTCTTTGAGGTAGAAGGTATCCTGCATCTCCCGGGCAGGGTGGTCCTGGGGCTGGAACAGGGCATCGAAGTTCCAGAAGGCACTCTGGACAATTCCGCCATAGATCTCCTCAAACCCCATCTGGAGGAGGATCTGGCGCATCTCCTCGATCAGCCGCTGATAGGGGTGAATCTTGCCGGGAAAGACCCTCCGGGGGAGCTTATCGACGGTATACCGCCGCAGATTGAGTTCCTTCCACCCCCCCGATATGATCTGGTCCCGCGAGAGGGTTCCCGTCTCCCCCCTTATCTCGATCCCCCGGGCAGCAAGCGCGGTTCCCGTCGGGGTGAGTGAAATCCGGTAGGAGACCTCTTCGGTCTCCTGGACGAGGCCGCGTTTCAGGAGATCATCGATTCCCTTCTTTCCTTCCGAAGGGTCCTGCAGTGCGGCTTCATCATCGCCGGCCCCGGACGTTCCCGTCTTTTCCACCAGCCCGTCCCTGATGGTGATCCAGCCCTTCCTCCGCATCTGGCCGATCCCGATCTTTGCCAGCGGGTGCCGGGTCAGTTCGGCCATGGGGATGGATTCCACAAAGCTCTCAAGGAGCTGCCGTTCGGGGAGGCCGTGCTCGGCGTAGTTCCTTCCCTCACCGGTGAGCGTAAAGTGTTTCACCACCTTTCGTTCCACGATTGCGAGACCGCGATCCTGGAGCAGGTAGGCATACTGGATGACCGCCTCTTCAGGAGCCGACAGAAGTTTCGCGAGACGCGAGGGATCGGCGCTCCCGAGCGGCCCGAGGGCCATCAGGAGCTTCTTCTCATTCTGCGTCAAATCCATAGATCACACCTCGATCAGATGCTCGACAGCAGCCATCTTCTCGCGCATCTCCCGGACAAAGGAGAGGACACGATCCGCGGTCTCCTTCTTGCACTGGCCGCACATTAGTTGTCCCGACCTGCACTTCATGCGAAGCTCCTCGAGCTCCCGGTCATCCTCCACCATGTGGAAGAGATTGAGCAGGAAGAGGGGGCATTTCTCAGGTTCTCCTCCCTGCTCACGCTGCTCGGCAAGGGTTGCCCGTCCTCCGGTAAGAGCTGCCATCACCTTCTTTCTGACCACCTCATCCGGTTCCGCGAAACTGATGGTACTCTCAGGGATACTGCTCGACATTTTCCCTCCCTGGAGCCCGGGGATGAACACGTGATACGTGGACGAGGGGGCAAAGAACCCGAACCCGCCGAAGGAAAGCTCAACCTGCCGCACGGTGGCACTCACGTCCGCACAGGCGGACCCCTGGATGTCCACGTGCCCCTCGTACTTCCGTGAACCCGGATACCGGGCATGAACCGCTTCAAGGGCTTCGGGGGGAGCGTTCTTTGACCGGACACTGATATGATCCCCGCGATCCTCGACAGTAAACATTCTGAGCTTGTGAGCCACTCCCCGGGTGAGGCGGATGTGGGGATCCTGGTCGATGCCGACCGGAACCACGGTCGGAGCAGGGTAACTGTCCACCTGCGGGTAGAGGATATCCGCGACCTGGGTGATGACCGAAAGCATATGTCCGAGCGAGGTCTCGGAAGAAAACCCGTAAATTGCCTGGAGCTCGGAGTAATTCACCTTGGTGGAGCATTCGAAGGCAAGATCCTTGAGCCGGTCGTTTCTGCTCTGGAAGTAGGTCTTCCCTTCAAACCCAAGGGCGTAGAGGCAGGCGAGGTACTCCTTCCCGTACTCGCTGCACTTCTCCCAGCTGGTGTCACGCACGGCATGTGCCTCGCGGTCAGCGATGGTGATGTAGCCGGTACCACCCTGCCGGACATGCCAGACAACCTCTTTCATCACCATCAGGTGGCCCAGGTGGGGGTGGCCGGAGGGCATGAACCCGGTGAGGATGTGGAAGGGTTTCCGGTCACGGATACATCCGGCAATCTGCGTGTAGTCCCGGTGCCCGATGACGATGCCCCTCTTCATGAAGGAGGGCACCTCCGGGAGGATATCGAGAACGTTCCCGATTGGTTCGATCCCGAATTCGGAAAAGAGCCGGTCAATGTCGAGGGACTGTTGGCTCGCCCAGGGGTTTATTTCCACCATGCTACCTCTCTCATAATTTTATGCGTGCAAATTCGACGTATTGGATTCCCGAAGTATGTTGATGGCCAAACAACATCTTCTTTTTCACGCTGTGGGCAAGCCTGACCGAGCGCGAGATGCTGCTCATCGGGAGGCGGACTCCCCCGGCAATGGCATGCACCAGCATCTCGGAATGGACCTTCTGCCCGGAATACACCCTGAAGTGGTGCCCGAACTTGTAGCCGGTCTTGGGAATATACCCGCAGTGACGCAGGTCCTGATACACCGCAGCCTTCTCGGCAAGCTCTACATCTGCAGTGGCGACCATGGTAAAATAGTGGTCAGGATCGACAAGAGCCCCGCCGTCCCGGAGAGTCAGCATTCCGGTTGCCATGAGGTGGATGATCTCAAGCGGGGCGAGGATCATACGTTCGGGATCGAGATACATGCCGAATCCCGCAACGGGTTCGTTCCGGGGGGGCGAAGGATGGACGAGCGCGGATCGGCCGACCAGAACTCCTTCCAGCGGGCCGATACCGGGTTTTTCCCCGGCCTTCGGAAGGTTCTGGACCTTGATCTCGTAGTAGGTCAGTTCATTCTCGTCGTCCACGACGGCAAGAACGTGCTGCTTGCGCATCCGGGATGAGGCCAGCGCCTCGTGGATGAGGGCTTCGAAATCTATGAGGTCCCGTTCGGACAGGACCCGGACCATGTACTGGGACTGGCCGGTCCCCGGCCGCTGGCCACGCCGGAACACCCGGAAATCGTGAGGGCCGCTCTGGACCGCATACCCGCGCTCCCGGAGGTCGCGGTACACGAGGAACGTGCGAAGAAACTCGGGTCGCCGGGCGAAGTGTGCGATGAGGGTGTCGAAATCGTAGCCATCGATCCCGACCCGTCCCCGGTGGAGCAGGTAGCAGGCTTCTTCCGGTGCAAGCCGGAGACCATCGTCCTCAGGCCTGCCGTAGCCGCTCTGGTCGTAGAGTACCCGTCCTTCATTTCCGAGCCGGACCCAGGTCCCGTCAAACCTCGCTTTCACACCTATCCATGTGCTCCCTTCGGTTATAATAGGAGCCGGGGGAAAGGACGGCAGGATATGGGAAGGTCGTTCCAATTCCCTGTCCAGACCCCATTGATCATTCTTAAAGCATACATCGTGTATCCCTTTAGAAACGGCTTTTTAAAAACATTAAAGGGTTTAAACTGGAAAACAGCCTTAAAATTCCCGTGCGATCCCGGCACTCGCTGCACCGAAAAATAATCCTTAGGTAATACTTTTGTAATGCTTTTATCCCGCTCTGTGGACAATTGTGGAAGACCTTATGACAGGGAACTGAAAAACCTTGTTCTGGCACTTCAGGGAACGGGGCGGAAGTGAGCCCCGTGTTCCGGTGTTCCTGTGAGGTGAATGGTGACCGAGCTCAATTATGCAGGGTTCCTGGCCTGTTCAACGGTCAATGGTCCGGGAAGGAGGGCGGTGGTCTGGGTACAGGGCTGTCCCCTCCGCTGCAGTGGCTGTTTCAATCCTGAGCTCTGGCCGTTTGTACCCCGGAACAGGATCCGGGCAGAAGATCTCGCCGACCGGATCACCGCCCTTCCCGATATTGAAGGGGTAACCTTCTCCGGGGGCGAGCCGTTCTGCCAGGCGGCGGCACTGGCGGAGGTCGGAGAACTGGTCCGCGAACAAGGTCTCACCGTAGTCACCTTCACCGGATTTCCCTTCCGCGAGCTCCGGCTGCGGCAGCGGAAATCATGGAACGCTCTCCTCGGGGCCACCGATCTCCTCATCGCCGGACCCTATCGCAGGGACCTTCCCTGCAGCCACCCTCTCCTGGCATCTGCAAACCAGGAGATCGTACACCTTTCCGGCCTGCTCATCGGGAGGAAGCATGAATCTGGCCAGGCTGCCGGAACCGTCGAATATACCATCAGCGCCGAAGGGATCATCACCACAACCGGTTTTCCCGACCGCCATGACTCTCTTTGTCGTATGAATACCGGGGGATGCTAGTGTCGCATTTTTCACGAGTCAGGACCGCGCTCAAAGACCGGGAGGTTCTCACCGCCTGCCTGGAGGAACTTGGGTATGAGGTCAGGGAGGGAGGAACGATCAGGAGCAGGGAAGGAGTCCGTGAGGTCGACCTCTCGATCCACACCAGGAACGGGAACGGGATCGGGTTTGTGAAGGACGCTGACGGGTGCTACAACCTCGTTACCGACTGGTGGGGGATGAGAGGAAAAGACCGTCACATCCTGGACCGCATGGCCGGAACGCTCGCCAGGGTTCAGCGGAACTACGCGGAGCGGATGGTACGTGAACAGATAGAAAACGAGGGCTTCTCTCTTGTGGAGCGGAGGGAGGAGGAGGATGGATCCATCCGGATCGTGGTGAGGAGGTGGACCTGATCATGCCGCAGAAGGGCTTCGAAGACCTCCGCGACCAGGTTGATCTCGCACTCCGGTCCCGGGTCACCCTGATCGTCCTGGTCACCCCCGAAGAGGAGCGTGCCCTGCAGCTGGTCCGCGAGGTCTGCGAACGGTGGAACCCCCCGCGGCAGTGCGTGAGCTGGGATATCGTCGATGGCTATTCGTCCGTTGTCGGGACCGGGTTTTCGGCTCCCGCCCGGGACCCCCTCGCCGGACTCGATGAGATGCAGAAGACCGATGAGCAGTCGGTCATCGTTCTGAAGGATTTCCACGAGTTCTGGAACAACCCTGCCGTCAAACGGAAGATCCGGAACTATGCCCAGAAGTTCCGGTACACCCGCAGGTCCATGGTGATCATCACCCCGTCCTTCAAGCTCCCCGATGAGATCCGCGATGAGAGCGTGATCCTGCACCTTCCCCCTCCGTCAGCTCGGGAGCTCGAGCTCGAGCTCGACCAGTTGATCCGGAGCAGCGGTGTCGAGTGTACGCTGACCTCACTCGGTCGTGAGAAGCTGATCCAGGGTGCTCTCGGTATGTCCCTCAACCAGGCCAGACGGTCCTTTTCAAAGGCTATCGTCATGCACGGGAGAATTGATGACCGCGACATCGATGAGGTGGTGGCAGAGAAGAAGATCATCCTCTCCCAGAGCGAAGCCCTCGAGTTCTACAGCGGTACCGAGACCCCTGAGAATGTCGGGGGGCTCGCTGTCCTCAAAGACTGGCTCCGCCTCAGGGAACGGGCCTTCACCCGGGAAGCCCGTGAGTACGGACTCCCCGCCCCGAAAGGGATAGCCCTGATCGGGATCCCGGGGACCGGGAAGAGCCTCACCGCAAAGATGATCGCCGGTCTCTGGCGTCTCCCGCTGCTCAGGCTGGATGTCGGGGCGCTCTTCGGGAGTCTGGTGGGAGAATCAGAGGAGCGGACGCGGCGCGCCCTCCGGCTGGCCGAGACCATCTCTCCCTGCATCCTGTGGATAGACGAAATGGAGAAAGGATTCTCTTTCGGAGAGGGTGATGCCGGAACCGGCCAGCGGGTCTTTGCCAGCATCCTGACCTGGATGCAGGACAAGACCGCCCCCTGCTTTGTGGTGGCGACGGCAAATGACATCTCTGCCCTCCCGCCCGAGCTGCTCCGGAAAGGGCGGTTTGACGAGATCTTCTTCCTCGACCTGCCCGGAGCAGCGGAACGAAAGGAAATCTTCTCTGTGCACCTGAAGAAACGGAAGTGTATTCCCGAGAGCTTCGACCTCGATCTCCTCGCACGGAGCTCGGAAGGATATGTCGGGGCTGAGATCGAACAGACGGTCATCGATGCCATGTACCAGGCCTTCGACCAGGATATGCGGGCAATCACGACTCAGGATATCCTCTCTGCGCTCAGGGCACAGGTTCCCCTCTCGGTATCGCAGCGGGAAGTGGTCGATTCACTCCGGAGATGGCTCCAGGAAGGGAGGGCGGTTGCGGCATCGGCTTCCGACCGGTCTGAACCGAGATCCGGGGCAGGCATCAGGCTCGATCCCCTGGTGAAGGATACCTGATCACCATGAGCCCTGGCCGGGAAACCCCCCGCAGGAAGACAGGACTGCAGGCTCCTCTGATCGGGAAGCTGATACGGCGCTCCGGGCTGTCCCGCTGTGCCAGGGAGGCGGCGGCGGGAGACGCATTGGCCGTGGTGGAACTCTGTGAAGCCCTTGATTCAGGTGACCAGGGTATGGTGTCTCTGGCACGGGAGGCACTTTCTGCCCTCCCTGTGGCCGGACAGGAGATCTGCTGTTCACAGGTGATATCCCGGGAGAATCGGCCACTGGCAGACCTCTGCCGTGAGCAGGGATATGCCCCCCGCGATCCGCAGGGCAGAGCACTCTTCTGCCTCCTCTCAGGTCAGTACGATGCACTCAGCAGCAGTGCCGATACTGCCGATCTCCTTGCCCGGTCTTACCGGCCCTGCGGGACAGTTGCCGGGAACAGCATGGGATCTCATCGTACGGCGGCTTGCTGCGCAGGGGGATTATGAGACGTTATCGCGGCTGCTTTTTTCCGCCCCCCTTAAAGCATCCTGCACGATCACCGGTATCCTGAAAGCATCCGGCTACCTGCCGCCGGATGGAGATCCGGAATTCTGGAGATGGCTGTATGCTGCGGTGCCGGACAGGTTCCGGTATCCGGAACCGGCAGACGACGTCCGTTCCACCCTTTCGGGAGGGGCGGTACAGTACTCCCGGGCGGTGGTGGATCCTACCGGCCGTTTCCTCGCAGCAGGCTGCTACGATGGCACCATCGAGTTACGGAAGATCCCGGGCGGGGATCTTGTCTGTACCCATCCCACCGGTGCAGGAAATATCCTTGCTGCAGCATGTTCACCTGACAGGCGGTGGGTGGCGTTCGGTGGGGGCAGGGGGCAGCTGTGTGTTATGGAGATCCCGGGGGGGCAGCTGGCTCGGACGCGTGACAGCGGGGTTTCTGCTATTACCGCACTCACCTTTATGCCCGATTCCCGGCAGGTGGTCTGCGGAGGAGTTGACGGGAAGATTGTGCTGGTCCGGCTTCAGGATGGCCGGTGCCTGCAGTTCTCTGGTCGTCCCTCATCCGCGGTTACCGGCCTGGCGGTCACAGAGTCCGGGATGATCTTTTCGGGGCACGCGGATGGAACCGTGCGCTCCTGGTCAAGCATGGAGCCCCAGGGTATCCGTCTCGAACCGGACCACCAGGGGCCGGTCCTTCTCCTCTCACCTGCACCTGGAGGGCTCCTCGTTACCGGCTCGGCACAGGGACCACTCCTGTTCCGGGATCAGGATTCCAGGGGTCTCGTGAGAACTGCCGGATCCCCGGAAATGGCCAGTACGGCGTTTGCCGCATCCCGGGAATGGGTTGCGGCAGGGAATGCAGAGGGAACCGTCACGCTCTACGGAGTGCCGGACAGCAGGGAGATCTGTTCATACCCTGTTCACCGGTCGGGAGTGAGCGCACTCTGCGCATCCCCCGATGGCAGCTGGTGTGCTGCCGGGAGCAGGAGCGGGATGGTCCATATCCTCCCGGTTCCAGGCCCGGGAACACCGGTCTTCTTCACCGGCCGGACTGAGGGTATCCGCAACCTGTCGGCTGCCGTACCGGGAACGGTCACCTGTTCCGGGTGGAACGGAGCACTCGAGGTGCGAAGTACGGATGACGGGACACTCCTCCTCCGCACGGAGGGGCGGGGTTCCTCAGTCATCTGTATGAGCACTGCTCCCGGGTCCGGACTCCTGGCAGTCGCCGGCTCGGGCAGGATTATCCATCTCTGGAATCTCCCTGCCCGGGAATACCGGGGGATGGTGGAGACCTATACACCCGGCATCACTGCCCTGGTGATGCTTTCCGGCGGCACTGCTGCGGCCGTTGCCGGTTCTGATGGTTCACTGTTCATCATCCGGCTTCCTGAAGGGACGCTCATCCGAAGCCTCCAGGGACACACCGGATCGCTCTCTGCACTCGCTTCAGATCCCTCCTCAACCCTGCTCGCGGCAGGAGGGTGGGATGCTTTTGTGTACCTCCACAAGGTGGATCAGGACAACTCCCCGGTGATACTCCACGGGCATACGAGCCCGGTCACCTCGGTGTCATTTTCACCTGATGGGAAACTTCTTGTGAGCACTTCACAAGACAGAACGGCCCGGATCTGGAATGTGACAGCCGGTATTCCCTGTGCCGTTCTTCCAGGGCACCAGCACGTGGTATCGGCCTCGGCATTCTCACCTGACGGGACCATCCTTGCCACCGGTTCATGGGATCACACAATCAGGCTCTGGAGTGTCCCGGACGGAGCGACGATCGCGGTTCTGAAAGGACACCGTGATCGGATCAGCCGGCTTGTATTCACCGGGAACGGTGTGCTCGCGAGCGGGGATGAGCGCGGTGTGCTCGGACTCTGGACAGTCCCCGATGGTGAGCTCATCAGGTTCCAGGAGAGCAATGCCGGCAGAGTGACCGGACTGCTCCCGGTCAGGGACGGCAGGGAGCTCCTCTCGGCCTATGAGCAGGGGCACTGCATCTTCAGGGACCTGCCGTGGACAAAGATTCCGGCAGAATGCACACCCGACGACTATGCCCGGGTCAGGGAGTATCTTGCAGATGCCGCGGAAGCAGACAACGCCCAGGAGCAGCCGTGGCAGTGGATCGAAGCCCTGCTCGCCGGGAGTCTCCGGAATGCAGTTGCGCTCTGCCACGATCCGCCCATGGCCAGGGGATATGAGATTGAACTTGCAGGAGACTGATACGTGCAGACCGATGGAATATGGAGCAACCGGATCATCGCTGTTGACTTTGGGAACAGCACCACTAAAATTGCAGCCCTTGCAGAAGGAGAGATCCCTGGTTCCTGCCTTCTCCCCGTTCCCGGATTTTCTTGCAATGTACCGGTTCCGGGACAGCCGGGCCGGACATCCCCGGTTATTCCGTCTCTCATCCACTATACCCCTGATGGCGGGCACCTTATCGGGTCACAGGTGACAGCGGCGGGGTTCCGGGACGATCCCGCAACGATGAAGTGGATGAGCTGGTATCTCCACAGCCGGAGCCCGGTCCGGTTCAAGGCGAACGGGCGCCTGGTCACCTACCCGGAAGCGGCATCAGACTTCCTCGTGCAGGTTCTGACCGCGCTGCGCGAGGACCAGGGATTTCGCACCGCCGATCTGGTTTTCGTCATCCCGCCCGGACCTGATGAAGACGCTGGCGGATGGTTCGCAGATATTGCCGGAAAGAGCGGGTTTTCCTCTGTGCGGGTCATCGATGCTCCCGCCGCGGCGGCAGCAGCCTCCCTGCCCGACATACGGCAGGGGGATCCTTTCATGGTCATCGATATCGGGGGTAACCGGGTCGAGGTCGCCATTGTCACGGGCGGCGGGACCAGCGACAGCCCCCGGAGCCGGGTGCTCGGATCAGCATCTGCCGATACCGGGGGCGATGTAATCGATCGCTGGCTCTGTGAGGAGGTACTACACCGCGCCGGACTGAACACTGATGACCCCGGCGCAGCGGCGCAACTGCTGCCCGCATGCAGGGAGGCAAAGGAGGCTCTCTCTGCCAGTGACTACGCTACGGTCCGGGTAACCGAATCTGAAACGGTCAGCGTGACGGGAAGGGATCTCGCACAGATGCTCGAATCCCGCGGGTTCTTTACAACAGTCCTGTCAACTATCGAACGGGGGCTGAACAGCGCGTTCTCCCGCGGGTATACGGAGGCTGCACTCAGCGCCGTAATCATGGCGGGCGGCACCAGCAGTATCCCATGCCTGGGGGAACTGGTGAAAACCAGGTTTACAGCAGGGAGGGTTATCATCGATCAGCCTCTTGATGTGGTGGTGCGGGGGGCTGCAGTATCCTCCTGCGGTATATCCCGTACCGACCGGATCATGCACGAGTACGCCATCCGGGTATGGAACCCGCCAACCGGGGCATTTGACCTGAAAACCCTGGTGAAACCGGGAACCCCGGTTCCCAGCCGGGGGCCGGTTGCACGGCTCAGAATTCAGGCAACCTACGACGGCCAGTCACGCATGGGGATATCCCTCTACGAGCAGCGGGAAGCTGTCCGGGGATCGTCCTGCCAGTCTTTCCGGGAACTGGTGATGTGTCCGTCAGGGATTGTTGAAATGGCCGGCGCCGAGGATCGGCCAGGAGAACCGGTCGGATCCACCTGGATCAACGAGCGGAACCTGACCCTTATACCGGTTGATCCCCCGGCGGTCAGGGGAGAGCCTCGTCTTGAGGTATGGTTCTCCATTGATGCATCCCGGATGCTCCGTGCCTCTGCACGGGATATCCGGACGGGGAAGCTGGTCATGGAAAACATTCAGGTCGCACAGCTCAGGTGACCAGACAAAAATTCAGGGTGATCATATGGGAATGCAGCAGATTGAGATACAGGTTGACCATGACGGAAATGTCACCGTCCATGTCGAGGGAGTGAAAGGTGAGGAATGCATCCGCATCACGAAGAACCTTGAGGAGGCACTGGGTTCGGTGACGGATCGATCTTTCTGTGCCGAGTTCTTCGAGGAACAGGTTTCAGAACGAACCGCTGAAAAAGTCTCGAAACTCTAATTCATTCTCTTTCTGATGGTTTTTCAAT
Organism: Methanomicrobiales archaeon; assembly: GCA_013415575.1. Classification (GTDB taxonomy): domain Archaea; phylum Halobacteriota; class Methanomicrobia; order Methanomicrobiales; family Methanospirillaceae; genus UBA9949. Next base: position 14,924 of record JAAEES010000021.1, read on the forward strand.
AAGCCGGGATCGGCCTTGTCTCTGGTCTATAAACCATATCATGCGATATGTTAATGCGGCCCGGCGGGGTACTTGTGCCACCCCTTCTTGTAATTTCATGAGAGGGGGCAGGATCCGTACCTGAATTTTACCGGCAGCAGGCAGGAGAGAGAAACCGCTCCAGGGGCCGGGAAACAACAGGTTCCACCCCGCTATACCGGCCTCCTCTCCACCCGGTCAGGTGCGTTAAAGACTCCAGGCGAAGCGCCCGGTCCTGATCCCATGCTCCAAAAAAGACGGTGTAGTCGTGCGTACCCTATACCTGGATGTGCCGGAAACGAGACTGCCTGCTATCCTCCACCAAGTTTGCGAACAACCCTGATGTTTCCCGCATCATCCCGCCGTTCATCGACCGGCGTTTCGCAGATGAGCGGGCGCGACCGGAAGAAGGGCAGGGAGAGGATGTGCCGGAACCCTTCTTCGCCGATTTTCCCAAGGCCGATATGTTCATGGCGGTCGAGGCCGCTCCCGAGCTCCCCTTTTGAATCGTTCAGGTGGATCAGCATGCAGCTTTTCTCGCCGAGGATCTCATCGAAACGATTCACCGTGTCTTCAATGCCCTCCTCAGTCCGGAGCTCGTAGCCGGCCCCGAAGGCATGACAGGTGTCAAAGCATACTCCCACCCGTCCCCGGGCATTGATTCCTTCCATCACCGCTGCAATATCCTCAAACTTCGATCCGACTCCGTTCTTCTCTCCTGCAGTGTTCTCAAGAAGGAGAATGACATCGTTGTCAACTTCGGCGAGGGCATGGTTCACAGCGGCAATCACCCGTTTTCTCCCGATCTCGATCCCCTCCCCTAAATGGTGGCCGAGGTGGGTCACCAGGTAAGGGATGCCGAGGATCCCGCACCGTCCGAGCTCTGCTGTGAGCGTTGTGATCGATTTTTCATAGAATTCGGCTTTTCCCGTTGCAAGATTGGGGAGGTAGGGCATGTGATCGACAGGCGGGTACAGGCCGCTTCGTTCGACATTCTCGCGGAACAGCGCCGCCTCTCCGGGATCGAGGTCCCTGAATGCCCACCCCCGCGGGTTCCGGGAGAAGATCTGGAATGTGTTGCAGCCTGCGGTCTCCGCCCGCTCGACCGATTTTGCTATCGAACCCGCAATCGATACATGGACTCCCACCCTGAGCATCCCTCACTCCTCTGGAGGGGATGGATACCCGTCACAGATAAACACTTGCTTTCAGAACCGGCAGGAGAGACGGCGCCCGGTTTTCGATCCTGAACCTGCCGGGATCCGGGTTGAACCGCGGCTATCGTACAATTTTAAATAACCCACAGAGAGATGCCTCTCCGGTAAGATGGGGATCAACCCTGATTACCCGGAGACCTCGTACGACCGCCGCCGGTTCTGCCTCACCGGCAGCGATTCGCCCGGGATCTTCGCAGAATGGGAATGCCACGAAAAAAGTCATCAGTCGCGTTCGTTCGATGCCAGAACACAGCAATAGGGAAAATAGAATATCCCAATCCATAGTATACTTTTTCACCGGTTCGGGACAAGCCGTTCCAGTTCTTTCCTGACCGCCCGGGCGAAATCACCTGTCCCGGCCGTTCCCCCCAGGTCGCGGGTCATGATTCCCTTCAGGAGCACCTGTTCGATGGCCTGATCCACGAGCGTTGCAGCTTCATGGTCCCCAAGGTGGGCGAGGAGCATCGATCCGCTCCGCATCGCGGCAATAGGGTTGGCGAGATCCCGCCCTGCAATATCCGGAGCACTCCCGTGGACCGGTTCAAAGAGGGCAAATTTATCGCCGATATTGGCACTGGGAAGAAGGCCGAGGCCCCCCACAAGGTACGCGGCAACATCGGAGAGGATATCCCCGAACAGGTTCGTGGTGACGATCACGTCATACTGATCGGGATGGAGGAGGATATCGAGGCAGAGCGCATCGATGTAGCATTCCCTTACCGGAACTCCGGCCTTTTGTGCCTCAGCGACACAGATATCCCGGAAGAACACATCCGATTTGAGGATGTTGGCCTTATGCCCGATGGTCAGGGTGTGACGCCGGGCAGCAAGCATGCAGGCATACCGTGAGATCCGTTCACTCCCCTTCCGGGTGATGCACCGGACAGTGCAGGCAGAATCCTGCTCGATCTTCTCCACGCCCGAGTAGAGGCCCTCGGTGTTCTCCCGTACCACGATGAGATCGACCCGGGTGCCCTTCACCGGCCGGATATTGGCGTACAGGTCAAGCTCCTTCCGGATTCTGAGGATCACGCTCTGGTAATCCCGGGCCGGAGGGGTAGTTATGGCCCCGAACAGAATGGCGCTGGCGTCCCTGAGCATCGCGATATCGTCATTGGTGATGGCCTGCCCGGTCCGCTGCCATTTCCCGTACCCTGCCTCAATCTCGAAGAATTCAAAGTCCGGCCGCAGAATTCCGAGCAGGTCGCGGGTCGGGGGGATCACCTCGTGCCCGATGCCGTCACCTTCGACAACAGCGATCTTCACCGGCACTCCCTCCAGGCAGCAAGCACGTCCTTCACTGCAGTAAAAATGTCGCACGGAGTTGCACCCCAGTGCACCACCGCCCCGAACCTGTCCCCGTACTTTCCTATCCCTTCGCGCTCTTTCCGGCAGCAGCGGGTGATGAAGGGCTCTTCCACGACCATAGACAAGGGACATATGTCGGTGACGAGAAATTCGTTCCCGTAGCACTCTTTTAGCAGTTCCCGGGCAGTCAGGCAGCCGGCGACCCGTTCTCCCCCCAGGAGGAGGTCAGCATCGAGGGTCCGGAGAAAACCCGAAGCCCGGCACGGATACACATCCGCATCGATTTGGGAGATGTCCCGCAGGGTATGCTCGAACACCACGTCGAGTTCTGCAAACATCCCTGCCTCCTCTAACTCGCGGATGGTCGCCGAAAGACTCGGCCGGGGAGGGATCACATCATAGACAGAGAGGGTCTGGAAGAACGAGAGGTCGGGATCGAGGACGAAGGTGATGTGTTCGTCATGGCCGGTGAAGATAGTGCAGCGTGACCCTGAATCAAGTGCCAGCCGTACCAGCCGGGCGCGGTTCTGCAGCGGCACTTTCTCCGGATACCACGAGACCTCACCGGCTCCGGCAAGCACCCGGGTTCCGGCAATCGTCCTCATCAGGCCTTTCTGGTCCGGGCCGGGGATTACCTCCAGAACCTCGTGTCCCTGTCCGGTCTCGTGGATCAGGTAGCGCGAGAGAAAGTAGACCTGATTGCCACACGGCCTGGTTGAGGCATAGCCAACCTCTTTACAGAAACGCGGGAAGATCATTTCCGCTTCCTCCAGTGTTCAACGAGACCCCCATCCGCAAGGATCTCGAGCATCCGGGGCGAGAGCGGCGGAATCTCTTTGGTGAGGGGGCCCACTGTAACGGTCCCTTTGGAGAAATCGATGACCACCTGTTCGCCTTCATGGCAGGAAAGGTCTGCCTGGGCGAGGGGGAGCCCACGGTTGATGGCATTTCTGAAAAAGATCCGGGCGAACGACGGGGCAATAATGCAGACCACGCCCGCCTCTTTAAGGGCTACCGCCGCCTGCTCTCGGGACGAACCGCACCCGAAATTCTTCCCGGCAATGATCACCGATTCATGGAGCCTCCCTGCCAGGGAGGGGTCAAGATCCTCGAACACATGGGTCCCCCAGATGCTCCGGTCCTTTGTCCGGAGGTACCGGCCGGCGATAATGAGATCGGTATCGATATCCGGCGGAAGGCACACAGCGTGGCCTTCGACTCTCATTCGTCACCTCCCGGGAGGGCGATCTCGCCGGCGAGTGCACTTGCAGCAGCGGTCGAGACCGATGAGAGGTAGATCTCCCCCCCGACACCCATCCGGTTCCGGAAGTTACGGTTTGCCGTGGAGAGACAGACTTCACCCTCACCGATGACCCCCATGTGGGCACCGAGGCAGGGGCCGCAGCCGGGCGGAATCACCGTGCACCCGGCAGCAAGGATTTCGGAGAGTATTCCGGTCCTGGTAGCTTCCTCGAGCACGGTGCGGGAGGCCGGGGCCACGATGGTCCGTACCCTGACTTTCTTTCCCCTTACAATTGATGCAAACCGGGAGAGATCCTCGTACCTCCCGTTGGTGCAGGTCCCAATGAAGACCTGGTCCAGGGGAAGGCCACAGCGGTCGGATACCGGGAGGAGGGTGTCCACCCGTGGCGGTATGGCGAGTACCGGGACGATGTCTTCAAGCTCGAAATCAAGTTCCTGTTCGTATCTGCAGGAAGGATGGGGCTGGGGAGACACGATCTCTCCGAAGGCCTGGATATACGTGGCCGTGACTGCATCCGCGTAGCACAAACCGGTCTTCGCCCCGGTCTCCACCGCCAGGTTGCAGAGCGTCATGCGGGAATCCATGGAGAGGTGGGCCGTCCCGTCACCGATGAACTCCAGTGCCCGGTATGTGGCACCGTCCATCCCCAGGCGGGAGACATAGGTCAGGGCAAGGTCCTTTGCTTCGGTATGGCCGGTGAGCCGGCCTGATAGGAAGATCCCGATGGTCTCCGGCACCTGGAACCAGGTGGAGCCGGACGCCCAAATCACTGCCATGTCGGTGGCTCCCACCCCGGTAGCAAATGCCCCGAAGGCACCGAGGGTACAGGTATGCGAGTCGGCACCTACGATGATCTCCCCGGGGAGGGCAGTGCCTTCTCCCATCAGCTGGTGGCAGATGCCGTCACCGATGTCAGAGAAGTGCATACCCACACCGCAGGCAAACGTCCGTAGTTCATGCTGGAGGTCAGCGGTGGTGGAAGTGTTGGCCGGTATGATGTGGTCAAAGAGAACATAGTCCCGGTCCGGAAAGGCGATCTCGCCACCCCCCAGTGCCCGCCATGCCTCAAGGGTGAGCACTCCCGTTCCGTCATGTACGTAGGCCCGGTCTACCGGTCGGTCCACGTACTGTCCGGCCGGCGCTCCGAGAATCCGTTCAGAAAGGGTGGTCATGGATTACTTCTCCTTCCGGACATGTCTGATAAGGGCGGTAAGGGTTTCGGGGGTGATGCCGATCTTACTCTCCCCGAGCTCCTTGACTTCGTCAAGCACCGTGCAGATCTGCTGCTCGTTCAACTGGTAGCCGAGCGTTGCCACTACGTGCTCCAGTGCTTTCTTCCCGGTATGCTTTCCGAGGATGAACCGGCGTTGCCCGCCAACCATATCGGGTAAAAAGTACTCGTATGTCTGCGGGTCTTCAAGGATGGCAGCGATGTGAATCCCGCTCTCATGCGAGAAGGCATGGGCTCCCACCACCGGTTTGGTCTTCTGAAGGATGATCCCCGAGTATTGTTCCACCATTTCTGAGAGGTCGCTCAGGTGGGAGAGATCGTAGCGGTCGATGCCTCCTTTCATCCTGAGTGCGACAAGGACTTCCTCGAGGGCTGCATTTCCCGCCCGCTCGCCGATACCATTGACTGTGGTATGGAGCTGGAATGCTCCGGCCTGGGCGCCGGTGATGGTGTTTGCCGTGGCGCAGCCCATGTCATTGTGGCAGTGGACACAGAGAGGCCGTCCCACCGATGATACCAGCTCGCTCATAACGGTGTACATCTCAGTCGGGACCAGGCACCCGACCGTATCGGCAAAACTGAGGAGATCAGCCCCCCGCTGCTCTCCGCTCTGGTAGACCTCCTTGAGGAAGCTGATATCGGTCCGTGAAGCGTCCTCGGCGGCAAATCGGACTCGCAGGCCATGGTCACGGGCCAGATCGATCATATCCAGCGCCCCGGAAAGAACCTGCTCACGGGGTTTCCGGTACTTGTGGCGGATGTGGAGATCCGATGTGGCGATGAAGATGCTGACCATATCCACATCACAGTCGATCGCAACCTCAACATCGCCTTTCCGGGCCCTTGCGAGGCAGCAGATGCTTGCGTCAAGACCCATCTGCGCGATGCAGGAGACACACTGTTTTTCGTACGGTGATACGGTGGGGAACCCGGCTTCGATAACCTCGATCCCTATCGCATCCAGTTTCTGGGCGATATCCTGCTTCTCCTCGCAGGTGAACGACACGCCAGGGGTCTGCTCCCCGTCCCTCAGTGTTACATCACAGATCTCAACATTCAACGGTTTCATGGTACCTCCCTTCAGGACATGTCCCCTCCACGATCACGGTCACGGGCTCTGCCGGGGGGACAAGCAGCCGCCTGAGAACTTCATTATCCCCCGACCCGACCGTCACCGGATCAGCCCAGGAGATGTACCGGGCAGGATCGGGAGATTCCTGTCCTCCGGTCATGCCCATGCACCGGTTGTTCAGGACGATGCAGAGCAGCGGGGTCTTCTTCTCGTACGCATCGATCAGGCTCTGGATGCCGGAGTGGATCAGGCCGTAGTCGCCGATCAGGGCAACCCCGGTGCTCCGGGCGGCAACACCGATCGCTGTTCCCAGGCCATAGGTGGCGATGCCCAGCAGGTATGGCGGGTTCAGCGTCAGGATCGAGCAGCCCGCATCGGCCACCACAGACATCCGGCGGCTCTCCAGGATCTCAAAAACCGG
>JAAEES010000166.1 GCA_013415575.1 Methanomicrobiales archaeon
GGGAAACCAAATCCTTCAGCATGGATGTGGAGGAATATGTCCGCCGTCATCTCCGTGCAGGGGAGGGAGATGATGCTGTCTGGAGAGAGCTGACCGGTATTGTCCGGTCGTTCAAACCCGATGAGCCGGTGGAGTATGCCCGGGTGTTTGCCCGGGCGGTCATCGATGAGGTGAGGAATACAGAAGGCCTTTCCGGCGACTTTTTCTCGTATGTCCCCTCCCGGGTGAAGATGGGGGAGTTCGGGGTAGGTTCACGGGGCTCGGGGGATTTTTTTGCCCACCGCCAGATCGCCCGTATAATCGGGAAGACCGGTGCATCGGTAGGGGTGGACGAGCTCGATGATGCCGGTGCGGTTGAGATGACATCCGGCGGGGAGGGGCCGCGATTCGTGGTCTGCACGGTCGACGGTATGCACTCGCGGCTCTCCGATTTCCCGTTTCTTGCCGGGTTCCATGTAACCCGGGCTACACTCCGGGATGTCTACGTGATGGGTGCCCGGCCGCTCATGCTCTTTTCTGATATCCACGTGGCAGATGACGGCGACGTGGCAAAGATATTCGATTACACGGCAGGAGTCTGCACGGTCGGGGAGCTCATGAACGTCCCCCTTGTGGCAGGCTCGACGCTGAGGATCGGCGGCGACATGGTGCTCGGTGACCGGCTTACCGGGTGCGTCGGTTCGGTGGGGGTTTCACGACACCTGACCGCACGACGGGAGACGCGTCCGGGGGATGTCGTCCTCATGACCGAAGGCGCAGGGGGCGGCACCATCACCACCGCGGCGCTCTATTCCGGGTATCCTGAGATCGTTGAGGAGACCATCAACCTCGATTTCCTCCGTGCATCAGATGCACTCATCGAAAGTCCGGTGATGGACCGGATCCATTCGATGACCGATGTAACCAACGGCGGGCTCCGCGGGGATGCCCACGAGATGGCCCAGACCGCCGGCTGCCGTATCCTGGTCGAACAGGAGCAGGTGGCCGGCCTTGTCCGGCCCGGTGTCCGACGGATGCTCGAAGAACTGGAGATCGACTATCTCGGGGTCTCTCTTGATGCTCTTCTCCTCACCCTGCCCCGGGATGTCGTTGACGAGGTCTCAAACGTGGTGAGATCCGCCGGTGTGAACATCCGGGAGATCGGGCGGGTGGAGGCCGGATCACCTGAAGCGGTTCTGGTGGTTGACGGGAAGGAGCATGCATTCACCCCCCGTTTCCGCGAATCGGCGTACACACCGGTCAAGAAAGTCGCAGACCGGCTGCCGCGGGACCAGGAAGCCATGCAGGATGCGGTGCTCCGGGCAGCCGATGCGGCGGTGGCAAAGAAGAAGCGGGTCATGGACCGGATCCGTTCCCGGACCTGACCTATTCCTGTTTTACCCCCCGTGCAAGGAGGTTGTAGGCCAGCCGGGGGACTTTCTCTTCCACAAAAGGTTCGATCTTTCGTGCGATTCCGAAAAAGGGATCGGCCAGGTTAAGGTGGGCAAAGGAGCACCTCCTGACCTGAATCCCGGTAAACCCGGCATCCTCAAAGAGGTCCTGCATCTCCTGGTCATCATAGTACCGTTCTCCGAAGGATCCCATGCCGATCCTGCGGACTTTCATGACCTCGGCCATTCCGTAGATTGCCGGAAGACCGGAGGTCAACAGGTTTTTGCCGAGGGTACAGATGGCAATAACCCCCCCCGGGCGAAGCACCCGGTATGCCTCGGAGAGCATCTGCCCGGGTCTCCTGACGTAGCTGAAGGCCAGAAGGCTGCTGACGGCATCAAAGCACCCGTTCCTGAATGGCAGCACCTCGGCATTCCCCATGGTGAAATCGCTGAATGCGCACCGCGACTGTGCCCGCTGCACCATACCCCTGGAGAGGTCCAGCCCAACCCCGCTCCCGCCATGCCGCTCATACGCTTTCAAAAAGAGACCGGTCCCGCACCCGAGGTCGAGAATCCGGCTGCCCGCAGGGATGCAGTCCATTACCTGGCTGGAAATGTGATTATAGTAGAATCGTCCCCGGTTCCGGTTGTACCGGTTGTCATAGATATCGGCTACTTCATCATAGTGCTGCCTGACTTTCTCGAGCGATTCACCCATCAGAATATCTCCTGTGCGATACGTGCGGCCATGGCATTCAGCTGAATGTACTCATTATTGCACCGCGTCAACCTATAATCTGTTTCGGCAAGGAGCGTTACCAGCCGGGGGTCATGGTAACCTTTCCGCACCGCGTTCCGAAACTCGGAAAGAACCTCCCGGGAGGTGAGGCCGTACTCGATCATCAGCGTCTCAAACCTCCTGATGGCGGCCGGGAGATCGCCGTTTACAATGGCAGCCAGTGCTGCCTGGGCAATCTGCCCCGTCTCAGTCTGGGACCACAGGATCAGGTCGGCCGCACCGTCCGGGCCTGCACTCACCTGCAGGAGCATGATCGCCTTCCTGAGGTCCCCCCCCGCAGCCTGTACGATCAGTTCGATCTCATCGGTCGAGAGGCCCGGCCCGGCCGGGCATTCCCGGGAAATGATCGATCGCAACCGGGCTTCAACCACCTCATCGCTCAGGGGTGAGAAGAAGATGGGAAGGCACCGGGAGCTGATAGCCGGGATGATCCCCGAAGACCGGTTGGTCACGTAGACGAACCGGCAGGTCCGGCTGTACCGTTCCATGATCCGGCGCAGCCCCTGCTGGGCTTCGCGGGAGAGAGCCGAAGCCCCCTCGAAGATCAGCAGGCGGAACTCTGCATCGAGCGGGCGGATGGAAGCATACCACCGCGTGATATTCTTGAAGTTGGTGAGCAGACTCTCCTCCCTCCGGTAAATATGGGCATACCGCTCGTTTCCTTCAAGGTATTTCTTTCCCTGCTCAAAGAGGTCCGAGGCCTGGATGGTGGTGGTATTCTCCCCGACCCGCTCACCGAAGAGTTCCCGGGCGAGGCACTCGACGGCCACACTCTTCCCCGTGCCTGCCGGACCGGTGATGAGCAGGTGGGGGAGGGACCC
>JAAEES010000022.1 GCA_013415575.1 Methanomicrobiales archaeon
GGCGATGCGTCTCCTGAAAGGAGAGATGGAGGAGGTGGCCCCTGAACATGACCTTGAACAGAGCTCAGAGGAATTCGTGGCCAATGCCGTGGTCTGTAACGGGAATGAACGGGATCTCGAGCGTATATGCGCCACTATGGTCGGATCACTTGAGCCGGTTCTCCCCCTCCTCATTGATCGCGGACTGGCCAGGAGAACTGACGGAAGAATCGAGTTATCTGACCTGGCCCGGATCATGGCCGAACATTTCATCGGGGTAGAGCGACTTACGGATATTCTTGCGCTGATCAGGAAGACCGATGACCCGGTCGAGATCCTGACCGAGCTGGAGTGCAGTTCCGGGCATGAAGACCGGGAAAAAAAGGAGAAGAAGAAAAAGGGCCGCCGGTGAATGCTCACTCCCCGTTCTTTTCGATAATTTTTCACACTGCCACCTGGTTACCGAGGATTTGTTCCTCTGCCATTCATGCATCTCCTCCCCTCGTCCGTGATCGCGCCTGGTTAAGGATGGATTCCCTGAGCGCTCCAGCATCGGTTATTCCGTTGATTTTCAATTCTGCCGCCGACTCCGTTCCTGCGAGGTTTCCTGCTGAATGAATCTTCAGCATCGAGATCCCGAAAAATCGCGAGAGTGGCCCCTGGATGATATCCACGGTTGTGATCCTGTTGTAGGGAACGATGCCGGTCTGCCGCCACCAGACTCCCCGCTCCCAGCTGATTGCAGTATCTGAGAACCTGTAGAGGATTGTGCGGTAGTACGCGCCGGTCCACCAGATGAGAAAGATAACCACCAGCAGGAGAGGAATGGTGATGATCAGGATCAAATCCGGCGGGGTGAAGAAGGTGAGCGGGACAAGCCAGGGGAGAATCCCTGCCCAGATGATGATGAGGAGATACGTGAGGTACAGGCTCCGCAGGTTCCGGTGCGGTCTGATCTCACCGGGGTGAGGACAGCTGATCTCTGGCATGATGAGGGTAGGATTTGAAATCTATAAGAAGATGTTCAGGGATTTTCCCTGGTGATCGTGCATACCCACCGGTCATAGATAGGATCCCGGGTATTTTCAGATACTTCGACACCACAGTCGCACTGTTCTGCCCACGCGGTGATCCGGCCGGCTTCCTCCTTCTTCCCGACCGTTATCAGACACCGCTTGGTGAGCATGACCAGCTCGCGGGTAAGCACTTCCCAGGTCTCGGCATTGAAGTCATTGATCTCACCAAACATCAGGCCCAGACCTGCACCTACCGGAGCGATGTAGTGGTGGGCGAGGGTTGCATCGATGCACATGGTCTCGCGGGGGATTAGTCTTCCGGTAGAGAATCCGAGCGATAGGAGACCGAGATCGATATCGCAGGCCAGAACCCGGTATCCCAGATCTCTCATCACGACTGAACCAAGCCCGGATCCGCAGCAGAAGTCCAGGCAGGTCTGCCCCGTGCCCGGCCCCCAGGCCTCCTCTAAAAGGGACTGCACCATTGCCCTCCGTGCCGGGTTCAGATCCTCGAATGCGGGTGTCACCGCCGCTGCGATACGGAGACTGTAGTACTCCCTGACCGCCTCCTCCCAGACCTGCCGGTCTTCCTGGTAGATGTCACCTCCAAGCTCTTCAAAAAAGGAGATGATGGATGCTTTCGGACGGCGGAGGTGATAGCATCCGGCAACCCAGCGATCATCCCCGTAATGGACCGCGACGGCGAGCGGATCGGATTCCTCATCGACAAGCAGTCTCCCCTGGTCGCCATGGCATTCCAGGAGGAAGGAGGAAAACCGGTCATCGGGCAGGTCGGCGAATGAAGGCTCTATGAGATCGACGACGCCGACCCCAAAGATGTCGGCAAGGGAAGGATGTTCATCGCTCACGCTTATCAGGCTCCGTACTTCGTTGTTCTGTTGATCAGGTCACAGATGATCGGCATGAGTGCTGATCCCGGGATGCGGTTGAGCCCGCCCTGTGCACATGCGATTTCGTCATAGGATCTGACCGCATCGATCCGTACGCCATCCCCCCTGATGACCAGCGGCACCGGATCGGCACTGTGGTCCCGGATACTGCACGGTGTGCTGTGATCGGCGCAAACCACGAGAAGGAGCCCCTGTACAGAGAGGAATGGCTCAATGGCCGCGTCGATCAGCTCGATAAAGTCCCGTTTTTCGACTGCTTTTCCATCGTGCCCTGCCTCATCTGCCCCTTTGATATTGAGGAGGACAAAATCCTGCGTTTCAAGTTCGGTGAGGGCCGCGTCCACCTTTCCCGAAAGGTTGGTATCTATGGATCCGGTTGCTCCGGCTACCGGAACACGGCGGAGTCCCACCGAGGTGCCGATCCCGTTGATCAGTGTTGCCGCCGCGATCACACTCCCTGAAAGTCCGTACCGTTCGGAAAATGGCGGGAAGTCACCCATTTCACCGGCACCACGGATGAGGATGGTATTTGCCGGTGCAAGCCCCCGTTTGCTACGGTTGCGGTTGAGAGGATGCCCTGCGAGTATTGCATCAGCCTGTCTGACAAACGAGTCCAGCGCATCAGCCGTCTTTCTGTCTGCCGGGCTGTCCCGGAGCGGCCTGAACGGAGGACATCTGACGCCGTCTTTCTTCGGGTCATTGGACGAGACGCAGGCCCCGAGCCCCCGGCCCCGGAAGGCGAGTGCGGCACGATGGCCAGTCCCTGACCTGAACAACACTTCGATGCCGAAGGGAGAGAGGTCGACCCCGTCCATGACGGCACGGGTCAGGTCCGCGGTATCATGGATGCGCCCTGCCCGCCGGTCAATGACCCTTCCTGCGTTATCCAGCGTGGCATAGTTACAACGGAATCCAATCATCCCCGGTTCCATCAGGATGCCGGTTCCCACGGCTTCAAGGGGCCCGCGGCCGGTATAGCAGCTCTCGGGCGGGTAGCCGAGCAGGCTCAGATGCGAGGTGTCCGAGCCGGGGCGGATTCCGGGACCGATGGTATCCATAATCCCGCAGATCCCCTCAGCGGCAATCCGGTCCAGTACTGGCGTTTTTGCGGCCTGGAGCGGCGTGAGATTCCGGAGATCCGGGCAGGGCCGGTCAGAGACACCATCGATGATCAGGAGCAGGACCCTATCAGCCGTCATCCTGAAAAGATACGGGCTGCACGGTAATATGCTTCACCCTTCGGCGGAGGATCCCGCCACCAGGAAAACTACAGAAGAGAAGGAACAGGAGGCAGCGTTACGCCGCCCTGACTGTCCCGACTTTGGACTTGATGATCTCGACCCTGCGGACGGGGAAGAGCGGTTTCACCGCCTTGAAGATCTCCTTTGAGATCTCGCCGGTTACGATGCCATTGAGGAGGGCATTGAAATCGCCTTCCTTGGCCATGTCTTGTGCCTTCTGCGCCATGAGGCCGCGGATGGCATGGGTCTGGCTCAGGTTCGCCCGGGTGAGGGTGTAGCAGGTCACGGTCAGTTCGACTTTCTTCCCGTCCTTGGTGGTGACCGGGACATGACAGTCTATCCGTGAGGTTCGCCGCTTGACAAGCGACCGCAGGTAATCGCGGGTCAGTTCGTGCCCGACAAACTGGGTATACGCGGCATCACCGGTCACATTCTCGACCCGGAACTTCATTTTCACATTCTGGCGGGCATAGTCATTGATGATCTCACCGAGTGTGGTCTGCATGATCCGTCCGACAACATTCTCGGGATCATTGGCGATGGTGTCGCCGATGTATGCCTTTCCGAGGCTGTCAGGGGTATATACCTTATACCAGCTCTTGGCCTTCCAGCCCTCGACTCTTCTTCCTACCTGTTTTTTCTTTGCCATTGAATCACCTTTCAGAGGAATTTGAACAGATTTACTGGTTCTCCAACCATTCTGGCCACCTTTTCCGGCCAGGTTTCACGATCCAGTCCTTTCTGGGCCAGGAATGCCGCCGTCCACCGCTCAAGGCCGATGCCTGAGCATCCGGACCAGCACTCAGCCCCGCTCTGGATCTTCACATTAAACCCTTTCGGGTATTTGTCCCCGTTGATGCTGACGTTCTGGAATTCGAGCCAGCTCTCACTGTAGGGGAGGAATGCTTCGTAATCGGTCGTCCCGATCCGTTCTCCACAGCCGCACGCGGCTTCCCCGCCGACCATCCCTTCCTGGGCCATGAACCAGGGGGTAACCATGGCCGATCGCCACTCGAGCTCGAGGATGTCCTCAAAGACATGCATATACGCCTCATGGAGCTTGTCTGCGATTTCCACGGTCTGCTCTGCGGTTCCCAGCCAGAGCACCTCGATCCGGTGGAACTCGTCCACCCGTTCGATACCGTGGATTCCGCCGCTTTCGTAGCGGTGGGATGTCCCGCTCCGATCAAAGATCCTGATCGGGAGACAATCGTTGGCGAGCGTCTCTCCCTGCACGAAGGGCCAGAATGGCGGACACTGGGCATAGCACATCCCGCCGATAGGGCCATCGATGCGGTTTTTGATCTCGTCAATCCAGACCTCCCCGGTAACCTTGAAGTAATCGGCGATGTCCTCCCAGTACGAGGGGTCGCGGGTCTTCGGGGTGCAGATGTAGTAGATCTCCGGGTAGACTCCTTTGGCATGTCCGGAACGCATCCAGACTTCCCAGGGGACCATCTTCGGAAAGATCATCTCCGAGAACCCGAGCGGGCGGATGATCTCCTCGACCACAATCTGCTCAAAAGCACGGAAGAGCTGGACTGCCTGTGGACCAAAGATCCACTGTCCGCGGGCGGGAGCATGCTTAATCCAGCCCCGCTCCACCATCTCAGCGGTCGGGTCTTTGATGAAGTGCCGTGGTTTTACCCCGCTCTCGAAAACGAGCTCCCAGTGCTCGTCTTTTCCTCCATATGTCGCAGCCTCGATCTTTTCCTCTACCAGCCGGACGAGGCGGTCAGGGATCCTGTTCTCAAGGTCTGCTGCGCTCACCGCAAGGCTGAGCGTCAGGGTCCCGTCGGCGAGCACCGATTCTGCGATGAAGGGGAGCTTCGGAACCCGGAAGTTCCCGGGGAAGGCGCCTTTCATGGTGATTGAGAAGGTGCCGATTTCGATTTCCCGGATTCCGAGGCGGAACTTTCCGAGGGTTGGTGCAACCTGCTTCCTGAACCGGAAGAGTGCATCGTGGGCCCGTGTGTAGGCCCCGCTCTCAAAGGTGAGCAGGAGGACATTTTCCCGGAACTCCGGAGTGCCGGTGATCCGGCCGACTTCGGCAGGATCCACCCCTTTCGGGACACCCCTCATGAAAAGCACCTGGTTTGCCTCATCGATTAGCGCTCTGGCTGTCTGTTCGGCTTCGGGCGTGAACGGGGCGCTGAAGCGAAGCCCTGCCTCTAATCTGAAGCGTAACTGCATAGTTCCTCCGCAATTGCCAGATTCATAAGGTAATCATCCACCGATGCGATGAGGGACCGGAGTTTCGGTCCTGAGACCACCGTCCTGACCATGTCTCCGGACGCCGTGGTCTGCATGGAGAGGAGGTTGTCCGGCCGGATGGCCCCGGCAACACAGGATGCGTTCCGGTGGAGGGTTGTGATCTCCCCGTCAATCGCCTTCATGCTGCAACAATCCTCCCAAATGCCGCTCTGAACTCATCAAGGCGTGCACAGCTCACCGTCGCCCCCGCCCTCATCGTATGACCGCCGCCGAAGCCGCCGCACCGGACAGCAGCCTCATGGATTGCGTCACCGAGCCGGATATCCTGAGGTTTCGCTGACCGGACCGAGACATGGCAGAGGTCATCAATCTTTGCCGCTACCATCACCGGGGTTTCGAGCAGCGTGTCCCTGACAAGGGCATCGGCGACATCGCTTGCCACCGATACCTCCTCAACGGTGTAGAAACCGTCCGGGTCAGGCCTCTCCAGTGCGAACCGGAGTGCCCGGATCACCTGCAACCGGTGTCCGAGTGCCGTCTCCCATGCCTCGCCCAGCCCTTCCGCCGAACGGAAGCAGAGCGATGCAGCGAGTCCGCCGCGGCCGCATTTCCCGCATGCATCAATAATAGCAGCAAGGGCATGGGCATCAGGGATGACCTCACGTTCGAGGGAATACCGCTCTCCATAGAGCGATTCCATGGTCACTGCCGGTGCAAAGGGGCTGATCCGCAGCACGATGAGCGAGAGCAGGGTCTCGGGTCCGGATGAATCATCTCCTGCAGCGCTCTCGATCAGGTCTGCCACCGCCATCTCGTCACCGCTGATATGGTGCAGGTAGGGATGGGTCGAGCAGAGCAGTCGCTCATGGAGGTCCCGCCCCGGCAACCGGCATCCCTTCCCGGGTGTGATGACCGATTCGGCCGCCGCGTCGTTGAAGATCTCACGGTTCTTCCCGGTAATCTCCTGGCCGTCACCGAGAATACCGAGCATCACCAGTCCGGCAAGATCGCGGTTATCGCCAAGCATCTGGGCTACGATGTACGCAGCACCGGCAGAGGAGAGTTCACGATCGGCATCGATCCCTGCGAGCCGCGGGTTGACATGGAGATCCCCGTTAAACCGGGACAGGTGGTGGTCGACGACCATAACCTCTCTCGGCAAATCCTCGAGACCAGACCCGAGATCGCAAAGCAGGGTGGGCGTGTCAGGAGAGATTGCCGCCGGGCTTACCCGGTGGAGTACCCTCAGTCTGAACCGGATGCCCTTCCGGTGAAGCGCTGTACAGAGGATGGTCCCCGCGGCAATCCCGTCTGCGTCGTGGTGGGCGTAGACTTCTACGTACTCCTGACGCGAGAGATGATCAGCAACCCGGGATGCGGCTTCAGCGAGTGCCATGTATTATCTGGAGAGCAGTATCTCCGCGGTCTCCGGCTTGTAGCTCCAGTCACTGGGCAGGCGCCCGGATGAGACGTAGTACCGTACCAGCCGCCGCACCTTGGACTCGGTCAGCTGGAGCTGCCGCTTGTTGTGCAGGTCGTTTTTGTTCTCAATGAGATGCTTCCGCAGACCGAGCGACTTTACGATAAGGTTGCGGAGGTCTTCAGGGATCTCGGACTGCAGACCGTTATCTTCCAGGATCTGGTCGATCCGCTTCCCCATAACCAGCTTGACGTCAGGGACGCCATAGCGGTCACGGAGGACGAGCCCGATCCGGCTGCTTGAGTATCCCTCTTTCTTAAGGTCGATAATGACTTTCTCGATGGCTTTCACGTCGGTATTAGACCAGGACGGCGCCTCTGTGCGGTGAGGACGGACCGAGCCCGAATCTCCTCTCCGGCGTGCATGTATACGTGCCATGGTTCACCTCCAGGAGATGTAAATCCGGAAAAAGAGCAGACGCCGCTGACTCTTCTGTAATCCCAAGCCATTTCAAGCAAGGCCGTGCCGGAACGACACGTCGGACTTACATATGCCAGCACATTTTGTGCTTGTCTTATTTATAAGGACGGCAGGTTGATAAGCATATCGAAGGTGACGGGGCACTCACCGCTCCCGGCCGTAACGGTTGATGAGCCTGATGAGATCGGAAAATCCCTCCATCTCCATGAGGAGCACACCGTCCCGGGTCATTCCCATGCTGGTCTCGGCATCGGCGGTCAGCATTTCAGGGCCCCGGAACACGGTCCGCTGCACCCCGTCACGAGAGAGGATCTGGGCGGCCACCCGGTCGTGGACGAATGCCCTGCCCGGGATGATAACCGGGTCACCGAGTTCTGCAGGGTCGAGTGCCTGCAGGTCTTCGGGGGTGATCAGGCAGGCGATCTCTTTGTCCGCTGCCATCACCCGGACACCACCGCCCCGGGCATCGAGTATAGCCCGGATAGCGGGCGCAGCCACGCTTCCGGAAATCACTGTTGCAGATCGCTCAAGCCGGGGCAGTTTATCGAGAAGATCAGGTTCATTCCGGATAGCAAACGGCGATCCGATCGCCGGGTCCCAGAGCGGTGTCCCACTGATCTTCAGGGAAAATCGTTCTGCCAGATCGGTCACCAGGTCCCGGAATTCTTCCGGGGTCTGGATCCGCTGCCCCTTGATCACCGGGGCATTGCCGAGGATCAGCCCTTGACGGGTGGTGTTGGCAAACCGCATGAGGATTAAGCCCTTTGCTCCCCGCTCTTCCAGCCAGCGGCAGGTATCCTCAAGGTACTTCCCGTCATTGACCCCCGGAAGCACCACGGCGGCACCATAGACCTCGATCTCCCCGCACAGCCGCTCGAGGACCCGGAGTGAGACTTCAGGGGTGGGATCGTGCATGTAGCGCTTCCGCTTCCGCGGGTCCACGGAAAAGACGGTAAAGGATACCTCTGAGAGGCCATGATCGATAAGGAAATCGGCGATGCCCACCTCATCGAACCCTTTCCCGCTGGTATAGCCGATATGGAGGGGCACCTCCATGCCGGAGAGGAGCTCGATCAGATCCCTGAATTCGGGGTAACAGCTCGGATCCCCCCCCCCGCTGATGGTGACACGATCAAGATCCCCGGTCATCAGCTGGAGGTTAGCGAGCGTTTCCTCCCCGACTTCCCGGAGGGTCTTCCATCCCTGGTAGTATTCCCGGACGCTCCTGCTGCAATAATCGCAACCGACCTGGTAGGGAGGGCAGTGGCGGCACCCGAAGGGACGGGTCTCCTTCACGTGTTTGAAGTAGCAGTACTCGCAGAATCCCCGGCAATTGACACCGGGCCGTCCTCCGATGTCAACGGTGAGATGCGCCATGAATACTAGAATCTATGCCAGCCCCGGGCATAAGCACTCCTGTCTGAGCACTATCAGGCCCGGGGACGGACGTCCCGCACTCTCCGTGCACCATAGAAAAAGTAAACCAGCAGTCCGATCATGAGCCAGATGACGAACCGGAGGTGGGTGATGGTGGGAAGGGCAAGAATCAGGTAGGCGCAGAAGGCCACTGCCAGTACCGGGATAAGCGGGACGAGCGGACAGCGGAAGGGACGTTCTGCTTCCGGGTTGCGGCGCCGCAGCACAATGATTCCGGTAGCCACGATGATGAACGCGGCCAGGGTGCCGATATTTACCAGCTCGGCCATACTCTCCAGCGGCAGAAGCCCTGCAAGAAGGGCGGTGACCGCTCCTACCAGGACCGTGACCCTCACCGGCGTCCTGAGTACCGGATGAACGATGGAAAAGGTGCGGGGGAGCAGCCCGTCGCGGGACATGGCAAAGAAGATGCGCGATTGGCCGTACAGGAGCACCAGCATAACCGAGGTGATGCCGAGTACTGCACCGATGGAGATGATCTCCGCACCCCAGGTTATTCCCACGGTCTCCAGCGCAAAGGCGACCGGGGCTGCGGTGGAAAGGAGTGTATAGGGCACCATGCCGGTGAGAATAAGGGAGACGACGATGTAGAGGATGGTGCAGATGACAAGCGATCCGAGGATTCCGATCGGGAGATCCCTGCCCGGATTCCTGACCTCCTCGGCTGTCGTTGAGACTGCATCAAACCCGATATATGCAAAGAAAACAATCGCCGCACCGGTGACAACTCCTGCCATACCGAACGGCAGAAAAGGATTCCAGTTGGCGGAATCGACATATCCTGCTCCCAGGAAGATGAAGAAGAGGACGACGGAGATCTTGACAGCAACGATGACCGAGTTCACCCGGGCACTCTGCCTGACACCCGATATGAGGAGGAGGGTGATGAGGGCAATGATAAGGATGGCCGGGACATTCACCACTCCCCCGTTCATACCGGGGGGGTTGGCCAGGGCGGCCGGCAGTGCCATTCCGGCATCGCGGAGAAAACTTGCCATATACCCTGACCAGCCGATTGCAACCACGGCGATAGATACCGAATACTCCAGGATGAGATCCCACCCGATAATCCAGGCCCAGATCTCCCCCAGGGAGGCATAACTGTAGGTATAGGCGCTCCCGGCTACCGGCACCATAGCCGCGAATTCTGCATAGCAGAGGGCGGCAAAGAGGCATGCTGCACCTGAAATGACAAAAGAGAGCGCGAGTCCCGGCCCGGCGTAGGTAGCGGCTGCAATTCCAGTGATAACGAAGATACCGGTACCGATAATGGCGCCAACCCCGAAGAAGATCAGTTCCAGCGGCCCAAGGACTTTCTTCAGGGCATGTTCTCCTGCGCAGCACACCATCAGTTCGGGGATGGTCTTCGTCCGGAAGAGGTCTTTCCTGGCAGGAAAACGGAATCCCATTATTCTGATTTTTCTGCAGGGGATCTGATAAAACCGGGTGGATTATACCTGTGACCGGTACAAACACAGGGAATGGTTCCGTTCACCTTCTTAACTCACTGTATCGCCCGGGGTTCCCGGAGGGCATCCTGCCCGATCCCGCGCGACGCTCCGGATTCCCCGGCCGTCCATGCTTACCCGGCACGATCAACAACAACCCGGTTGAGTCTCTGGTTCCACTTCCCGATCTGGCCGGCAGATGTATAAGTTATCACGAAATCAGACAGGATTGAGATCATGCGGAAGAGCAGAGAGCTGCTGCTCAGGATCTACCATGACCCCCGCTGCCGGTTCGGCGAAGTTGTGGTCTGCTACATCGACCGGGGGGCGCCTGGCGACGAATCCTGTGTGGAAGGTGTCCGGATCAGGGAACTCGATTCCCAGTACATGGAAATTGAGAGCGCCGTGGGGGTGTCCCCGATACCCTACCACCGGATCACACGGATTCTCTACGCGGGTAAAACAGCCTGGGAAAGAGGTGCGCGGGGACAGCACTGACAGGACCTCGGGGGGCCCTGCCATCAGATCCACCCGAGGTCATCAAGGAGGGACCGTGTCCTGTCTTCCGGGTGTGCACCGGCTTTTCGTGGCTTTATGGAGAGTGAAATGGCATGTTTCAGCGGGACAGTCCGGTTCTCTTCCTTACAGATGGGGTATTCTCCACTGAATCTTCGGAGGGCAGATGAGAATGCACCAATGATCTTTGTCCTGCTCCGGAGGTCATCCTTCTTCAG
>JAAEES010000167.1 GCA_013415575.1 Methanomicrobiales archaeon
CAGCATGCTCCACTCGGTCTTTGACCAGCTCGAGGCCCACGGCGATGAGATCGGGAGCGAGATCATGGAGCAGACCGCAGAGGAGATGACGCTCGGCCCCTGCCCGGTCTGCGGTCGCGACCTCCGGATCCGGCACCTCCGGAACCAGACCCAGTTCATCGGCTGCACCGGGTACCCGGAATGTACCTTCAACATCGGCCTGCCGATGGCCATGTGGGGGAGGGCGCTGCGGACCGACAAGCACTGCCCGGTGCACGGGCTCCACCACGTCAAGCTGGTGCGGAAGGGCAGCCGGCCCTGGGAGATCGGCTGCCCCCTCTGCCACCACATCGAGTCGAACAGGGAGGCGTTTTCCCTGATGCCCTCCCTGACCCCGGCACACCGCGAAACCCTGCTCTCCCACCACATCTATACCATCTCCGAGATGGCGAATACCGAACCGGAACGGCTGTCTGGGATCCTCGATGTTCCGGATGGCGAGGCCCGGAATCTCATCCGGGAAGCAGAAGAGGTGCTCACCCTGCTGCGCCGCCGGAGCGACTGCCGGAAGCTGGTGCGGCGCATGCTCGCCCCGAAGAAGGGGAGGAGCCCGGCTAAGATTATCAGGAGCCTCCAGGAGGCCGGGATCAACGATGTTGCCGGGCTCGCGGGTGCCGACCCCGCCCTCCTGAAGAAGCTCGGTATCACCGAAAAAGAGGCCGATTCCCTGCTGGGAGAGGCAAAGATGGTGGAGAGCGAGCGCTTCCTTAGGAACGCCGGCATCCCGGCCGCGAGTATAAAGAAGTACTTCGCCGCCGGATTCTTCTCCCCCGAAGACTTCCTCTCCGGCCACCCGGTCTGGCTCTCCGGGGTGGTCGGGCTCTCCCCCGATACCGTCCAGCGCCACGTGGAGATGGTGGCGCAGGCGAAGGGAGTGCCCCCTCCCGTGAAGTACACCAAAACCCAGGTCAGCCGGGGCAGGGATGAACTCCTCTCCATCCCCGGGCTCACGGAACCCCTGCTCGGGCAGCTGCAGAAGGCGGGGATCATCGACGGTACTCTCCTCCGTGCTGCGGATGCCGCAACCATTGGCGCACGCACCGGGATCGCGGAAGGAAAAGTTAAAGTCTGGCAGGCAGTGCTGCGGGAAAGGGAAAAGAAGACTCGCGACGATATCATAGTGATCTGAGGACAGGACGATGCACACCAAGTGGAAGAACTGGGTCCACGTGACCAAACTCGATCCCGACAAGGCCCTCCCCCCCGGGGTCATCAGTGAGATCGCCGCAAGCGGGACCGATGCCCTGATGCTCTCGGGCACCCTCAACGTCACCCTCGAGAACCTGGAGATGCTCAGGAAAGAAGTCGCCGCCTCCGGCCTTCCCCTGGTCATGGAGCCGGCCAGTCCCGAAGCGGTCCTGGCAAATGGTGTTGACCTGCTGTTTGTCCCGAGCGTCCTGAACTCGTCAGAAGTGCAGTGGATCATCGGGAAACACCGGGACTGGATCCTCCATAATACCCCGGTGAACTGGGAGAAAGTGATCCCTGAAGCCTACATCGTCCTCAATCCCGATTCGGCGGTCGGGGTAGTAACCCGGTCAACATGCAACCTCTCTCCTGCGGAAGTCGCCTCCTATGCCACGGTTGCCGACCGCTACTTCAGGTTCCCCATCGTGTATATCGAGTATTCCGGCATATACGGGGACCCTGATGTGGTGAAGGCGGCATCAGAAGCCGTCGAGTCGGCAGTCCTGTACTACGGCGGCGGAATCAATTCTGCCGCGCGGGCGGCGGAGATGGCGAAGTATGCCGATACCATAGTCGTCGGCAACGCCGTCTACGACCGGTGTATCGATGTTCTGAAAGAGACGGTGAAAGCGGTCCAGTAGGCACCGATGCCCGAGATCGTTATCGTCCTGGTCGCTCCCCTGTACGAAGGCAATGTCGGGTTTACCGCCCGGGTGATGAAGAACTTCGGGTTCACCCGACTGGTTCTCACCGACCCCTGCACTCTCGGCATAGAGGCGCAGACCCGGGCGTCACATGCAAAGGACGTGCTCGATTCTGCCGAAGTGCTCTCCCTTGATGAGGTGTTCTCACGAAGCGACCTGGTCATCGCCACCACAGGAGAGGTGAGCAAGTCGATCTGCACTCCCATGCGGATGCCCTACTTCCAGCCCTCTGAGATCCGGGAGCTGATTGCCGATATAGACGGCCGGATCTCTATCCTCTTCGGGCGGGAGAACTGGGGGCTGAACAACGAGGAGATCCTCAGGAGCGATGTCATCTGCACCATTCCCACGGCAAAGGAGTACCCCATCCTCAACCTCTCCCACGCCGTCGGGATCATCTGCTACGAACTCTCCCACCTCCCGCGGGGGGAGTACCTGCTCGCCTCCCGGGAGGAGATGGATCACCTCTATACCCACATCGATGCCTACCTTGACAGGATCCACCATCCGTCCTTCAAGCGAAAACCCACCCTGCTCCTGATCCGGCGGGTGCTCGGGAGGGTAAAGCTCACCGCCCGGGAGGCCAGCACGCTGCACGGCCTGATGCGACGGTCGGAGTGGCATATCAATCCGGAGGAGTTCGTCCGGGAGAAGGGAGAGGAACATGAGGAAGATCAGTAGATCATACCCCCTGTATCCCGGAAGATTGAGTTTTCCGACCCACGCGGTTCATTTTTTAAACCACGAGTGCCCCTTTCCCGCCTGATACTACCATAGTATACAGGTATAATTCTGAAGAACGCCACATCTCAATTGCCCGGTCGCTGGTCCGTCCTTCCAGCGTGCTGGAAAATCCGATAATCATCACCCCGGGAAAATAAAAATCCATAAAGTTTTCAGGAAGGGATCCTCTTTTAATACCATCATGGTCCATCTCCCGGATATGAAGAGTGGACAAAACGCCTCGCTGAAATCAAAAGAAGAGGTACGGGCACTCCTGGAAGACTATCTCCCTGCGGTCGGGGTGGACATTCTCAAACAGTTCGACGAGGACG
>JAAEES010000168.1 GCA_013415575.1 Methanomicrobiales archaeon
GAAGATGGAAAGCGGGCTGTTCACCACCGTATTGCTGATGGAAAGGGCCTGGAGCACCTCGAACTGGTGCTCGTCCTGTTTCAGGCCGCAGGCCCAGATGAGTTCGTTGGAAAGATCGGTCTCAAATGGGTCGATGCTGTCGAGGTTGAGGAAACGGCAGGCCCCTCCCAGGGCCCGGATCTCCCTCTCAACCATGGCGGTCGAGTTGTCATCGGGAGTATCGGTCGGTTTGGGGACGATGTGGATCATGCACATAGCCTGGTACCAGTACGTTTTCCCGGATACCAGATAATTCCCGCGGAACCGGACGGGCACACCTTCTTTTGAGATGAGGAAAAAGTCTCCTCCATGCACTACTATCCGAACCCGGCTGCAGGACTGGACATCCCTGCGGTGAATGCCGCCATCGAAGAGGCGTTTGCCGAGCATGGACGGGGGAAGGTCCAGATGCCGCCCAAAGTCTACATCACCTTCGACCACGGCGATTTCCGGACTATGCCTGCCTACATCCCTTCACTTGACCTCGGCGGGGTCAAGATCGTGAACGTCCATCCCGGGAACCCGGCATCCGGTCTGCCCACGGTTATGGCCCTGACCGTCATCATCAGTCCTGAAACCGGGATTCCGGAAGCGATCCTGAACGCAACCGTTCTGACCGACCTTCGTACCGGGGCGGCCGGAGCGGTTGCGGCCAAGTACCTCTCCCCGCGGCGGACTATTACCCTGGGTATGGTGGGGAGCGGGCGTCAGGCCCAGGCCCAGGTGGATGCCATCTCCGCCGAACTCAGCATCGACAGGATTCGGGTGTGGAGCCGGAGCGAGAAGAATGCCCGGGCCTTCTGCGAACGGTATGCGGACCGGGAATGTGCGAGCATGTCCCTTGAACGGGTGGCGGATTGCGATCTCCTGGTGACCACCACCCCCTCACGGGAACCCCTGATCCGGAATGAGTGGATACGGGACGGCACGCATATCAATGCTATAGGCGCCGATGCCGCGGGCAAACAGGAGCTGGATCCTGCCATCCTCTCCCGGGCGAGGGTCTTTGTCGATGACCCGGCCCAGGCAGTCCATTCAGGGGAGATCAATGTTCCGATCAGGGACGGGGTGTATTCTCCCGACCGGATCGCGGGCACGCTGGGAGAGGTGGTGCTCGGCAGGAAGAAGAGAACGACAGCCGATGAGATCACCGTCTTTGATTCCACCGGGCTTGCCATCCAGGACCTGGCCATCGCCGAGATCGCCATGAAGAGCGGGAACTTCATCAACCTCCGGTTTCCCTGAGCTATATCTTTTCCCGGGATACCTGTTTTTTTTCGGCAGATCCACAGCAGAATCAGAACCTTGTGCCGCCCGAAAGCTGATACAGGAGAAGGTATGCAGAGAACCGGTGAATCCAGGGCCAACGGGGATATCGTAAAAGAGATGTTATTCCTTCCGGAACTTGTTCCAGATGATCTCCCGGTAGACCGGCCCGCTGTTGTAGGTGCAGAAGGGGATCAGCCGTCCGTCCGGTGTGGCATAGTGGATGCAGCACCGCTGGACACGGGAAAGGTCGTAGTTGTAGCGGTCCATGAAGTGCATGGTGCCGATGAAGAGGGCGTTCCAGTGGAAGTCCCGAAGGGCGTCGAAGTTCTGCATCACCAGGGTCTTGCCGATCAGCTTCCAGAATTCCATGGTCGATCCGTGCTCGCTTTTCTTGACCGATTCATGCATTTCCCGGATGCCCTCTATCAGTGATTTGTACTTGTTCAGGGAGCCCCCCTTCTTCAGCTTCTCCGTCATGCCCTCAACCGACCGGAAGAAGCTGTCAACATCGATCATCCGGTTGATGGGAACCATCCCTTCGTCGGTGATGAATACGTAGGTCGCCGCACCGCAGTGCTGGTGGGCGGTGAACCTGACCTGGGGCTTTCCGGTGTACGCTTCCACCAGGTCGGAGAACGGAATGACACAGGGGACCGGGTAAAAATCGGCTTTTCGGATATTCCCGTTGGTCTGGGCCTCGATATCATCGAGGAGTTCAGGGATGGTGATCCGTTCTCTCTGGACATCTTCTTCGCTGGCAGCGCCGGTAAATGCTATCGGCTGGTAGTTCACGCCGCGGACCACCTTGATATGCTCGGCGGCATAGCGGATCATATCGCCGACTTCGTGGTCGTTCCTTCCCTTGATGATGGTGGGGACGAGCACCAGCCCGAGCCCGACTTCCTCGCAGTGCCTGATGGCCTTCTCATCGGAGGCGAACTTGAAATTGGTCTCCTTCGAGACCCCGTCAAAGTGGAGATAGACCGTGGAGAGCCCGGCGGCCTTGAGCTCTTCGACATATCCTTTGTCTCTGGCCAGCTTGATACCGTTCGTTGCCACCTGGACCTGAGGGAACCCGAGCTCCTTGGCCTTCCTGATGATGTCCATCAGGTCGTCCCGCATCGTCGGTTCACCGCCCGAGAACTGTACAGCCGGAGCAGGGACCGGTTTCTGCTCCCGGAGCATCTTCAGCATCGCGACGATCTGGTCGAAAGAGGGTTCATAGATATATCCGCAGGCCCGGGCATTGGCAAAACAGAAATCGCAGTCCAGGTTGCAGCGGTTGGTGAGGTCGATGTTCGCCAGGAGGGTGCCGGACTTGTGGTTCTCACAAAGTCCACAGTGTTCCGGACAGCAGCCTGACAGGTTCGTGACATTCGGAGTCTCGACCCCCCGTCCCACCGAATCGAACTGTTCGAACTTGTGCCATAAGCCGGCATCGGACCAGTAGAGATCCCGGAAATGCCCATGTTCCGGGCAGGTTCGTTCCAGCCAGATGCTGCCATCCTCTTCATGTATATTGCCCTCAAGGACGGCATTGCAGATCGGGCACAGGGTCTTGGTTGTCTTCACTATCACAGGGTTCCCCTCCGATCCTCCATAGAAGTTGTTAGATTTTGGGATATCTTAATGCTTATATCTGCTGTTTATTACAGATACTG
>JAAEES010000169.1 GCA_013415575.1 Methanomicrobiales archaeon
ACCCCTTTCAGGGCTTCCAGTGCGGATTTGAGCTCGGAGAAGGACAACGGGCCGTCTATCTCGACCAGGATCCTGTATTTTTTATGCGCTTTGTCCGATTTAATGGTTTCCACGTCTTCCCGCCGGGACCAGCCTGAGAGCGAGACTTCTACCCGTCCTTCGGCCTGTTTATTGACCTCCATCTCAACGGTCCGGAGATCGATGGTTCGTCTGCGCGGTGAGACAACCTCCATCACGAACGGCCGGCCGGTTCCGATCATCCGGGCATCGATATCCTCCCGGCCTGCACCGTGCAGGACCGCTCCTTCTGCACCGAACAGCTCCACTACCGGCCTCCCAATCAGCTCCTCGACCGAGTCGGGGTACTGTTTACCGGTAAATCCGCACCGCTCGCACCCCTTTCCCCTGCAAATCCGGCAGTCCCAGTGCGTCTGGGGAATCCCGCGCTCAAGCTTCCTGTACCTGCCGGAGAAGAAGACCGGGTTGACCTGCACCTCGACCGTGCCGGATACCGGGTCAAGGATTATTACGACATCAGGCCGGGAGAGGTCCGCCTCTTTCCCGGTCCTTTCCACGACCGCTTTTCCCACCTCGCGGTTGATCTCGGACTTGAGCGGCTCGGCAAATGAGAGGGAGAGATCGCTCCAGACCATCTCTTCACCCTCGGCCATCAGGGGAGGAATCCGTGTCCCGATAAGAAAGGTCGAAAACTCGGTGCCCTCCAGTGCCGCCACCACCCGGTCTGCCCATTCACCGATATCTTCAAAGAAATCCTGGCAGATCCAGCAGGTACCTTCGTGCGGCTTGTAGGGCTCGTTCCGGGCAAGGTAGAAGGAGATCCGGAGTGCTTTTCCCCGCTGGTCATTGGTGAGGCCGAAGGAGCGCTTCCCGACCATCCGCCCCAGGCAGTGGTCACAAATCTCTCCATAGGAGAGGATCGCCCCGGTCAGTTCCGTCAGGTCCATCCGGCACTCCTCCGGTCATGCTCGTTGAGGAACAGGGAAATCGCGCAATTGGCATGCAGGGAGAGCGGTCCGACTGAAAACGACCGGCAGCCGGAGACGAGCTCTGCCTCCTCTTCCGTGAAATTCAGGTGGTCGGACAGGATGACGTTATCGGGGAGATCTGTGGCCTTCCTCAGGTCGACTCCCGCTTCATCAAGCACGGAAAACCGGTGCTCCGCAAGGAGCCCTGCAAGGCCCCCCCGCCGTACTGCGACCCCGGGGGTCGACTCCCGGAACTCATCGCCGCGGGGAATGGCAAGGGCTTTCTTGATCAGAGAGCCGGCGCTCCGCTCGTCAGGGTTGAGGGACCGGATCCGCTCCCCGGAAAATCGCAGGGTGACCGGTGGGCGGGGCGGCCCGAGCAGGACGAGGTAGACCTCCACATCGCGCCGCATTCCGTGGGAGAGAAAGAGCGAGGAGCTGACGCACCGGGAGAGGATATCCATCCTCCCTGCCCCGCCGGGGAGATCGTTCAAGGAAAAATCGCCGGAGCTTATCGCATGGTGGCCAAGGACGGCAATCCGCTTCATCCGGCTACATCCCGCCGAATTTCTTCATGAGGCGCTGCATATTGAACTTCCCGGCACCGCCCCGCACCCCTTTGAGGGCCCGCTTCATGTTTTTGTAGTACTTGAGCAGTTCCCTGACTTCATCGGGCGTCGAGCCTGATCCGAGTGCAATCCGGTGAAGCCGGGAGCCCCCGATGAGGGAGGGTTCGTCGAGCTCCTTCCCGGTCATGGAGTCCATGATGATCCGGTACCGCGCCATCTTGGCACTGGTCATCTCATAGGCATCGCCAGGGAGATCGATGTTGCCGAGCGGCATCATGCTCATGATCTGCTTGAGGGGACCCATCCGGTTGACCGCTTCGAGCTGTTTATACATGTCGCGGAGGGTGAACTTCCCCCGCATCATGGCATTAATATCGATTTCTCCCTCGGTCACCGATTCCTGCGCCCGCTCCACCAGGGCTTTCAGATCCCCCATCCCGAGAAGCCGGGAGATAAAGCCGTCGGGTTCGAAACGTTCGAGATCCTCGATAGTCTCACCGCTCCCGATGAAGACGATTCCGGCACCGGTTTCCGAGACGGCGGAGAGAGCCCCGCCACCCTTGGCCGTCCCGTCCATCTTGGTGATAAGCACCCCGTCGATGTTGATGGCCTCATGGAACCGGCGTGCCTGCTCGCTCGCCTTCTGCCCGATTGCGGCATCGAGGACCAGCCACCGGTGAGTTGCCCGGGTCAGGGTATTGAGGTCTATGATCTCCTGGATGAGGTCGTCTTCCAGGGCATGCCTGCCCTGGGTGTCGATGATGATGACCTCGGCAGAGCCGGTCGCTTTGAGCCCGTCCCGCACGATCACCCGGGCATCCTTCTCCTGCGGGTTTCCAAAACAGGGGATATTGATGCGCGAGCAGAGCGTGGAGAGCTGGTCATAGGCTCCTGGGCGGAACGTGTCCGCACAGATGACCGCCGTCTTCAGTCCCTTGCGCTGGAAATACCGGGCGAGCTTCGCAGTGGTGGTGGTCTTCCCGCTCCCCTGGAGCCCGGCCATCAGGATGGTCTGGGACCCGAGTTTTACCTCTCCTGCAGATCCCATCAGCCGGACCAGTTCCTGGTACACAATGCGCAGCACATGCTCCCGTGCGCTCATGCCCTTGGGCGGCTCTTCTTCGAGCGCCCGGGTCTTGATAGCCTGGGAGAGCTGCATGACCAGCTTGACATTCACATCAGCCTGAATCAGGGCCCGCTGGAGATCCTTGATCAGTTCCTCGACTGCGACGCGATCGACGACCGTCTTTCCGGCGAGCTTTTTAAGGGCGTCCTTGAGAGAGTTCCCCAGGTTGTCGAGCATCAGGCCGCCTCCGAGAGGAGTTCATCGACCATCTGTCCCGGTGAGAATGGGACGATGTCGTCGTATCCCTGCCCGGTGCCGAGGAACATCAGGGGTTTTCCTAT
>JAAEES010000170.1 GCA_013415575.1 Methanomicrobiales archaeon
CGATTTTGCAGCCTTCCAGGAGATCGCCGACGGGGTGGACGCATACTGCATGGCCGACATCGCCCACATCGCCGGCCTCTGTGCGACCGGGGTGCATCCCACCTCGGTCGGGGTGACCGATTTCACCACCACCACCACCCACAAGACCCTCCGCGGACCCCGGGGAGGGGCAATCATGTGCGACGAAGAATACGCGCAGCCCATCGATAAGGCGGTCTTCCCCGGGATGCAGGGCGGCCCCCTGATGCATACCATCACCGCCAAGGCGGTCTGTTTCAAAGAGGCCCTGCAGCCGTCGTTTACCGAATACAGCCGCCAAATCGTGAAGAACGCCCGGGGCATGGCAGAAGTCCTGGAAGAGGCGGGCCTCCGCCTGGTCTCGGGAGGGACGGACAACCACCTCATCCTCCTGGACCTGACGAACCTTTCCATCACCGGCCTCGAGGCTGAGACGATCCTCGGGAAGGCCCACATTACGGTCAACAAGAACACCATCCCGAACGAGAACCGGAGCCCCTTCGTGACCAGCGGGCTGCGGATCGGGACCCCGGCGGTGACCTCCCGGGGCATGAAAGAGGCGGAGATGCGGCAGATCGGGCGCTGGATCGCAACCATCCTGAAGGACACCACGAACGAGGCGCTGGTGAAGAAGATCGGTGCTGAAGTGACGGCGATGGCATCGACCTATCCCCTCTATCCCGAGTGATATGATCCTCGATGGAACCAGAATCCGGGAAAAGCGGCTCGAACTCCTGAAAGAAGAGATCGACGAGTCAGGCCTCAGCCCCCGCCTCGCCACGGTCATCGTCGGCAATGACCCGGCATCCGAGCTCTACGTCCGGATGAAGCACAAGGCCTGCGAGCAGGTGCACATCGGCTCGGTTGGAATCACCCTGCCCGGCAGCGCCACGACCGCGGAGATAATCCGGGAGGTCACTGCCCTCAATGGTGACCCGGACATCTCGGGAATCCTGGTCCAGCTCCCCCTCCCTCCGCAGATCGACACCCTGCAGGTGATCGAATCGGTGGCCCCGGCCAAAGACGTGGACGGGTTCCACCCGGAGAACCTCGGCCGGCTCTTCTCCGGGCACCCGGTGTTTGCCCCCTGCACCCCGCTCGGCATCATGAACCTCCTCGATGAGTACGGGTTTGAGATCGCCGGCATGCATGCAGTGGTGGTAGGGCGGAGCATCGAGGTGGGAAGGCCCATGGGAGCCCTGCTCCTCTCCCGGGACGCCACGGTTACCACCTGCCACTCAAAGACCCGCGATCTTCCGGCCGTCACCTCGCAGGCCGATCTCCTGGTGGTGGCCATCGGGAAGCCCCGGTTCATTGGCCCGTCCATGGTGAAGGAGGGAGCGGTGGTCATCGATGTGGGCACCAACCGGGTTGACGGCGTGCTCTGCGGAGACGTCGATTTCGACCGGGTGAAAGACCGGGCATCGGCCATCACCCCGGTTCCGGGCGGCGTCGGCCCGATGACCATCGCAACGCTGATGGAGAACACCTTTTTCGCGGCGAAGCGGTCCCCATGTCCCGGTGCCTGGTAAAGGGTATCCCGATAGGAAGGGTCGAGCCGGTCCGGCTGATGGGAGTGATCAACTGCAGCCCCGAGTCCTTCTACAAAGGCTCCTACGTCTGTTCCGGGACCGTCCTCTGCCGTGCCGTGGACATGATTGCGGCCGGGGCCGATATCATCGACCTCGGAGCACGGAGCACCGCACCCGGCGCCCCCCCGCTCTCAGAGCAGGTGGAGGCTGAACGCCTGGATCAGGCACTCGGTGAACTCGACGGCTCCGGCATCCCCGTTTCTGTCGATACCATGCATGCTCCGGTTCTCGAACGCTGTTGCTCCCACGACATCCATGCGGCAAACGACATCTCGGGCCTCCGGGACCCGGCCTACGCCCGCCTGGTAGCCGATGCCGGCCTGCCGGCGTTCCTGATGGCATCGGAACGGAACCCGGGGGACTCCACCACGCTCGCCGGGACCTTCGCTGCCCTGGAAACGGTCGTCTCCCGGTGTGCCGATGCCGGCATCGACTCCTATGTCCTCGACCCGGCCATCGGCCTCTGGACACCGGAGCGCACCACGGACCTCGACTGGGAGCTCTGCCGGAACTTCGGTGATTTTACCCGCTTCGGGCGGCCGTTGCTCGCCGCCGTCTCGCGGAAGACCTTCCTCGGCGAGCCCGGGAACCGTCCTGCAGAAGAGCGGCTGGCCGCATCCCTCGGGATGACCGCGCTCCTCATCGGGAAAGGGGCGGACGTTGTACGCACCCACGACGTCGCCGAGACCGCCGAGGTCATCCGGACGGCGGCACGGGTGGTGGACCGGCCGTGAGCTCCTTCGTGACGGTCGGGATCCGGACCGGGATTGTCAGGCCCGGAGATGACCTGGCCGGGACCCTCATCGAAGGAATCGCCGAATCAGACGCCCGATCCTTCCGTGACGGCGACGTCCTGGTGATTGCCGAGACCGCGGTGGCGACCGCCGAAGGAGCGGTGGTAGAGCTGGCATCTGTTGTACCGGGAGAAGAGGCGGTCCGGACCGGGGAGCGGTACGGGATGGACCCCCGGCTGGTGGAAGTGGTAACCGGTGAGAGCGATCAGGTTGTCGGCGGTATTCCCGGGTTCCTGCTCTGCATGAAAGGCGGCACCCTGCTGCCCAATGCCGGGATCGATGCCTCCAACGCACCGCCGGGAACCGTGGTGCTCCTCCCCAACGATCCTGACGCGAGCGCCCGGCAGATCCGGGAGGAGGTACGAAAACGGACCGGCGCCCGCATCGGGGTGATCATTGCCGACTCCCGCACCCATGCCATGCGGGCGGGATGCAGCGGGGTGGCCATCGGGTGCTCCGGGATTGCGGCGGTCATCGACATCCGGGGAAGGTCCGACCTCTTCGGCCGCACCCTGGAGGTCACCAAGCAGGCCCTGGCCGATAACATCGCTTC
>JAAEES010000023.1 GCA_013415575.1 Methanomicrobiales archaeon
CTGACCGCACGGGCCGCCAGTGCCACGCCATACGCGCCGGCAACCCCCAGAGCCGGTGCCCCCCTGACCTCCAGGTGGCGGATCGCGGCGATGAGGCGATCAACCGTTCTGCACCTCACCACACGGTAGGAGAGGGGAAGCCGGGTCTGATCGATGAGAATGACAGAGTTGGTATCGTCATCCCACCGGATGGTCTCAATCGCCTTCATGCTGTTTCGTCCCCAACTGCATCGAGGAATGCCCGCATAGCCGCTGCCTGGGCCTGGGCAACGCAATCGGGAATATCCCGTGGTGAGACTGCAGTCCCCGCAATATAAATGCCGGGCCGGATCGTTGCCACGGCATTGATTTTCTCATCGAGGGATTTGAAAAAGCCGGTATCCTCGACGGGAATCCCACATCGTCCGGCGATGGATGAGGCATCCTTTGCCGGTTCCAGCCCGACCGAGAGCACCACGAGCTCGGGGTGCAGCTCCTCCATGCTGCCTGTTTCGGTGTTCTCCACCCGGATCATCATGTCACCCGAGTTGGTGATCACCTCCGCGGGCATCCCCCTGAGAAACTCGACACCCATCGCCTTTGCCCGTTCGAAGTACTCTTCATATCCCTTGCCATACGCCCGAATGTCTATGTACAGGATGGTCACCCGGATGTCCGGGTACTTCTCCCGGAGGAGCATGGCATTCTTCATCGCATACATGCAGCACACTCCCGAGCAGTAGGGGCGGGATAGCGGAATGTCCCGTGACCCCACGCACTGGACAAAGACGACATGTCCGGGGGTCTTCCCATCAGAGAGTCTCCGGATGGAACCGCCGGTCGGTCCGCTGGCATTCATCATCCGCTCGAATTCAAGGCTGGTGATGACATCGGGGTAGCGGAGATAGCCGAACTGCTCCTTTCGTACGGCATCAAAGACATCATATCCGCTGGCAATGATGATGCTTGCCGCCCGGATTTCCTCCTCACGGGGGGCATCCTCCTTCCGTATCGCCTCCCTGCCGCAGATATCATAGCACAGGCCGCACTCGATACAGTGTTCATTGTCCTTAATGACAATGTCCGGGACTGCCTGGGAATGGGGCTTGTAGATAGCCTTGCGTACGCCGATTCCGGCGTCAAACTGGTTGTAGACCTCAACCGGGCAGATCTGGATGCAGTCGCCACAGCCGTTGCAGCGCTCTTCATCGATGTACCGGGGATTTCTCCGGATCCTTACCCGGAAATCGCCCACCTCTCCCTCAATCCCGATAACTTCGGTGCAGGTAGATATCCTGATATTTGGATGGCGTGAGACATCGAGCATCTTTGGGGAGAGGATACACATGGAACAGTCGTTGGTCGGAAACGTCTTGTCGAGCTGTGCCATGTGACCTCCTATAGAGGGCTCTCTCTCGATCAGGTGAACCACAATACCATGGTCTGCCAGATCCAGTGCTGCCTGGATGCCGGTTACCCCTCCCCCGATTATGACCACATCACCCATTCTGGTAGCTCCTGGCGAGGTTCCAGTAATTTCGTGCATTCTCAATAATATGACTTCGCTGATCCGGAGAAATACCCTTGACCACTCTTCCCGGTACGCCGACCACGACCGAGCCCGGCGGGACAACGGTGCCTTCCGTCACCACGGTTCCCGCTCCGAGCAGCGAATCCTCACCGATACGGGCTCCGTTCAGAACAATTGCCCCCATACCCACCAGGACCCTGTCGGCAATGGTGCACCCGTGCAGGATGGCGCCATGTCCGACTGATACATCGGATCCCATCAGAACCGGGTGTCCCGCACTGGTATGGAGCACCGCATTATCCTGGATATTCGACCGGTCCCCAATCACGATCCGATCCTTATCTGCCCGCAGTACGGCGCCAAACCAGATGCTTACCTCCTTTCCGAGGTTCACATCACCACGAACGGTTGCATTCTCCGCAATAAAGATCTCACCACTCCGCCCGCTATCAGCAGCCATAATAACATAGGAAGTTAATTATGAAGCACAATGAAGGTTATGGTTGGTGGCACATTCGATCCCCTCCACGACGGCCATAAACGCCTCATTTCCCGGTCATTTGAGCTGGCCGGAGAAAACGGGAGGGTGATTATCGGACTCACCACCGATGCCTTCGCCAGCAGGAAGAGTCACCCGGTTCAGGAATACGAGCGGAGAAAAACAGGACTGGAGAAGTATATACGGGATCGGGGGTTTACCGCAGGATATACGATCGAGCCGCTCAATGACCGGTTCGGGAGTGCCATTGACGATGACTTTGACGCCCTGGTCGTCAGCGAGGAGACGCTTCCAATTGCTTATGAGATCAATATTCTCCGCAGGGAAAAAGGGAAACGGAAAGTCGACATCCACCAGATCAGCTGTGTCCTGGCCGAAGACGGCCGATGGATATCGAGTACCCGGATCTACCGCGGTGAAATTGATGGGCATGGCCGGCTTCTGTCGCATGAATGCTGAAATACCGTTCTCCGGCAACCGGCATGATCCCTTTTTTTCAGAGGAGGTGACAGGACATGGATTCCCGGGATGACCAGCAGGACCCGCAGGGTGAGGTAAAAGGAGCCGACATCACCACCATTGTCGCCAGGGATATCATGTCCCGTGATTTCGCCCGGGTTTCACCCGAAACCTCCATTGGTGATATCATCACCCATTTTTCCAAAAGGGCCTGCCCGGATCTCGTAGTGACCGACCATGACGGCACATTCCGGGGGGTGATCACCCCCTTTGAACTCATGACCCACCTCAATCCTATCATCGGGGTCAGGACGAGGAGAAAGGTCTCCTGCATTGAGTGCATGATCATGGGAGAAGCCTCGGTTGCCGCGGATATCATGACCAAGGGGCATCTCACGATCAGGGAAGAGACGCCGGTCATGGAAGTGCTCCGCCTCCTGGAGAAATATCACCACCCCGATCTCTTTGTGGTCGATGAACGGGGGGTGGCGCTGGGAGTGGTCAGCATCTGCGGGATCATCTCACACCTCCGGATCGTCGGGCATCTCTAGACTGTTCCAGGGAATGAAATCCCCATGTCAGGAGGAACGGGGTGGAGATGATGGTTGCCAGGACCATGATGACGATCGATGAATAGAGCACGGAACCGATGATTCCGGCTGTCAGGGCCACCTTGGCGACCACGAGGGTGATTTCTCCCCGGGGACAGAGCCCGATCCCGACCATCAGGGAATGCTTTCTCCCGGCAAGGAACGGCCGTGAACCTGCATACCCCCCGATAATTTTTCCTGCGAATGCAATGGTAATGAAGGGGATGAGGAATAATGACGCCACCTCGCTGGTGAAGGGGGGGAAGAGGAGCCCGACAAAGACAAAGAAAATGCTCACAAAG
Organism: Methanomicrobiales archaeon; assembly: GCA_013415575.1. GTDB lineage: Archaea > Halobacteriota > Methanomicrobia > Methanomicrobiales > Methanospirillaceae > UBA9949. Next base: position 3,361 of record JAAEES010000023.1, read on the forward strand.
AAACCAAAGGCAAAGTCGGATATGCTGTCAAACAGGCTCCTGTCCCTGCGAATGCTGTCTCCAAGAATGAGTCCGGCGATAAAGGCTCCGATAGAGTAATGAAGTCCGGCCCCGTGGGCGAGGGCGGCGGTGGCCAGTGCAATGATAATTGCGGCAGAATACGGCATCTCATGGGTATGAGCCCGCGCTGTCTTCTCAAACAGCCAGGGGATGATCTTCCTTCCTGCATACACCACGACAATCAGGAACACGATGGTCAGGAATACCGGCAGGAATATCGCCGGTCCGGCTGCTGTTCCCGCTGCAAAGGCCATCAGTACCGAGAGGAGGAGAATCCCGATAATGTCATCAATGACCGCGGCACTGACGATAAGGATCCCTGCATCGGATTTGAGCTGACGGAGGTCAATAAGGGTCCGCACCGAAATGCCGATGGAGGTTATCGAGAGGGTGATGCCGATGAGGAGTGATACCGTCAGGGTAAAGCCGGACAGGAACCCGAGCAGAATACCAAGAACAAAAGGTACGGCAATACCTCCTGCCGCGGTAACAGCTCCTGCCTTTTCGGATCGGGAAAACGTCCGGATGTTCAGCTGAACCCCGCTGATAAAAAGCAGGGCTATGATTCCGATGTCTGAGAATATTTCGATTGTCTCGCCGGGAATTACCAGTCCCAGGAGCGCAGGCCCGAGCAGAATGCCGGCAGAAATCTCTCCCACCAGGGACGGAAACCCTACTCTTTCCGCGAGTTCCCCGAGCACCTTTGCACTGATGAGGATGAGGATGATCTCCGCAAGGGGGCCCATTGGGGAAGGATGGGAAAGCAAACTATAAAAAAAGGGGACCGGATGTGGATTGAACTTCTCAGTTCACCCATTGAACTGCGATCATCAGGGGATTTTTTATAGGGGGCAATGGACTGTTGCACTGATACTCAAAGCATCCTCTTTTTCAACGAATAGGTTATCACTCCCGTTTTCTGATCGCGACCCCTCCCAGAATCGCTCCTGCCAGAAAAACCGCGGCAACCGGCCAGATGATCGGAAAAGCCGCTGCGGTGGGGGAGGGTGAGAGGGCCCGGGATGAGATCTCGCGGTTCTTTTCCGCCTCTGCAGATCCCGGATCGCGGGCAAGCGCCTCATTCGAGGCGGCGAGCGCCTCTTCATAGCGCTCAAGCCCGATGAGCGAGCTGCCCTTGTTCACCCATCCTTCAACCAGGTCAGGGTCGAGAGACACTGCGGTATCAGCAGCGGCGAGGCCTTCCGAATAGCGATCCTGCTGATTGAGCGCAAAGGCCTTGTTGTTCCAGGCAGCGGCCTGGCCGGGATCCAGGGAGAGAGCCTGGTCAGCAGCATCGATAGCTTCCGGATACCGTCCGAGTGCATTCAGAATACCCGCTTTTGTCACCAGGGCCAGGGTAAACTGAGCGTTCTCTTCCAGTGCCCTGTCAATGGATACGAGCGCTTCGCTATACTTCCCTTCGTAGGCGAGGTCGACCCCCTTATTATAGTAGTCTATCGCGAGCAGGTTATCAGCACTTCCCACGACGCAGATACTGATGGCGAAGAGGATGAGAACGGCCAGCCAGGCACGAATCTGGTTCTGCATATATCTCCCCTCAGATAAGGTGGCTCGTGATGTCCTTCGTTATGATCCAGTCACAGTACAGGCAATGAAGTCCTTTCTGGAGCACCTCAAACTTGGAATCGATAGGCTCATTGGTATTTGAGATGCAGCCGGGGTTCGGGCACCGCACCACACCGACAAGGATGCCCGGGATTTCGACCCCCTTCTTTTCGAAAACCTCATAGTTCCGGATGATGTTGATTGAGGCACTCGGTGCGATGAGGGCGATCCTGTTCACTTCTTCCTTTTTAAGCTCCCTGTTCTCGATCTTCACGATATCCTTCTTCACCATCTTTCCGGATTTGACATTGGTCGCCACGGAGATTGATTCGGTGGTAGCCCCGGTGATACCAATGATCTTGAGCACGTTCAGTGCTTCTCCCCCCGTGATATGGTCGATCACCGTACCATTCCGGATCGGGCTGATGAGCAGACCTTCACGTGCATCTCTCTTCATCAGTGTATCACCTTCTGCAGCATCGCCATCCGTACAGGTATTCCGTTCCGGGATTGTTCGAAATATCGTGCATAGGGGAGCTGGTCGACCCCGGGATCGATCTCATCGAGCCGGGGGAGGGGGTGGAGCACGATGAGGTGGTCCCTGACATCTGTCAGGAGTTCGGGTGTTACCCGGTAGCTGGAGGCGACCTTGAAATACGATGCAGAGTCCGGGAAACGCTCACGCTGGATTCTGGTCACGTAGAGAACATCGAGACTCCCGATTATTTCAGAAACATCCCTGTGCTCTATGATTTCGGTACCCGATTCCCGGAGTTCTTCGGTGATGGATGAGGGGAGTTCCAGTCCTTTGGGGGAGATGGTATGGAGCGTGGCACCATAGAGGGAGAGGGCATATGCCAGGGAATGGGCAGTCCGGCCATACCTGAGGTCACCGAGGAGCCCCACGGAGACCCCTTCAATAGCCATCGACTGCCGGATGGTATAGAGGTCAAGGAGGGTCTGGGAAGGGTGCTGTCCGGCTCCGTCTCCGGCGTTTATAACCGGGACGCTCGCAAATTCACTTGCCAGCCTGGCGGCCCCTTCTTTCGGGTGCCTGAGCACGATGGTGTCGGCATATCCGCTCACTACCCTGATCGTGTCGGCAAGTGTTTCCCCCTTTACCATAGAACTCGCCTCAACGCTGTCCAGCCCGATGGATGTCCCTCCGAGACGTGCCATGGCCGCCTCAAACGACATACGGGTGCGGGTACTCGGTTCAAAAAAGAGGAGCGCAAGTATCTTTCCCTTCAGTAGCTGGTCATGAAACGTTGACGACTGGATGCGGGAGGCCTCATCGATCAGATGGTCGATCTCGGTCCGGCTCAGATCACGGATAGATATGATATGGTTCATGGCAATGCCCCGGGCCCGGCAGCAGGGAGTCCGGCCGGCCCGTTCCGGCATACACCAGCCGGACCTCCCCCTGTATACAGAAGTAGGAAGTGCAACGTTTTGAGACTATTGGATGGGATTGGATCGATCCGGTTCAACAGGCCACACCTGTGACGCACGGGAGACAAGAAGGTTGAAAGCCTGGTACTTCTGGTTGTACCGGACCAGGACCTGGCGGAGTTCGACGATAGATGAATAGGGTGCGGCGAGGAGATACTGGTTTCCAGGTGTGCGGTGATACCGGGGGAGTATGGCATAAACCGGCCGGGTCTGGGTACCGTCACAGAAAAGAAACACATGGGTTCCGGCGGATCCGATATCCCCGGACATAACCGCGCCGATCACGTTCACCCGTTTTCCGGTGTGCTTTGAAAGCGAGGAAAGAGGAAGGAACGGTGCGTGTTTCGGCACGGTGTACGGATACCGCTTCCGGGAATCCCGGACCAGGACTGCATAGCTGTACTTGATATCGGTGTTCTGGAACCGGTATGCCTCGTGCTCCCCGGACAACCGTTGCATCAGCCGGGTTGGCCGAAGCGTCGGCTGCGTCACAAAACTCCAGCAGATATCAGGATGACATCGTCTTCCCCGGATGAAGGAACAGGGGCTGTGGATCCGGAGATCCGCCCCCAGGGCGGCAGCCACGGTGATGCGGAGCCCCGTTGAGTTCTCACGGTCGGCAGGCTCCGTAATCAGCAGGGAGCCCCCCGGGGCAAGCAGCCGGGAGAGTGAGGTGACGATCGCCGCCTTCTCCCCGGTGCTACCCGGGAGTTCATTGAGGACATTCTGCAGAACAATGAGATCGAGAGAGGATGGGAGGGGAAGGGAGTCTGCAGCCCTGAGATCTCCCTGGAGAGGCGGATGGATTGTGAGGGAGTCCATTCCTGCGGCATAGCGCGGAACGAGGAAGCGGTAGGCTTCAATGAAGGGGTCGGACCGTTCAAGCGAGAAGATCTCGGCTGAAAAACCTGGCAGCATCCTGGCGAACATCGTGGCCGCGAGCGGAACAACTCCCGGTCCGGTCCCGGCATCAAGGATCCTTGCCCTGGAGGGGAGGAGCCTGTCACGGGACAGCATCAGGAGGAGATAGGAGGACTGGGTGACATAGACCGGGGTATGATAGGCAAGATAGGCGAGCACTGCGTATCCCTTCCGGTACCCGATCTTCCGGGCTTTCCCCTCTTTCCAGTACTGCCCTTTCTGCTGCATGATCGCCTCCCGGATTCTCTGGAGGACAACCGGGTCATCCCAGTCCTTGCCGGTGACCTGTCCGACGTACTGCTCGATAAGCCTCTGGAGGTCTTCGTCGAAAATCCCGCTCATCAGCCGTGCCTCTATCCTTCTGGTCGGTTCTTCCGCAGGGGACAGGAGTACCGGTTCAGGAATGGTGAATATCCGGAAATCCCTGGTACCCTCTTTCTCCCATCCCAGCCGAAACCGGGAAAGGACGGGGAGAAGCGTGGGGAGCAGGGCCGGGAGTTCAATACCGGGATGGAAACGGGCGGCAAACTCGCTTAAAAGAAACTCCTTCCGGGTGGAAGAGTAGTGCTCGAGTGCCTGGAGCGGCCCGGTTCCGGTCATGAATTCCGGTAGGTCTCCTGCGGGGATTAGCTTTTATGAATGTGGTTTTGCACACTGTCCAAGTGCCGGCTCTCCCAGGGATGAAATGGGAATGATTATGGGGAGTCTTCGCGCACCGGATTCTTGGCAGGCGATCAGATGGAGAAGCGACAGTTACTGACCGAAGACGAGGGATACCAGATGCTTGCAGAATTCGGGATTCCGGTCCCGGTCTATGAGGTGGTAACCACCGCAGATGCCGCAGCAGAGGCGGCAGGACGCATCGGGTACCCGGTGGTGATGAAGGTCATCTCACCCCAGGTAGTTCACAAGAGTGATGTTGGAGGCGTGATACCGCATATCATGACCGGGCAGGGGGTGAGGGAAGCATTTGGGCAGATCATGAAGAATATTGCAGCACAGCTCCCCGATGCCGAGGTGAAGGGAATAATCATCGAATCCGAACTGCCTCATGGTCTTGAACTCTTTATCGGCGGGAAGATCGATCCTGCGTTCGGCCGGGTTCTCTCGTTCGGTCTTGGGGGGACCGCGATCGAGATCTTCCGCGATTTCTCTCTCCGGGTGCTCCCGGTAGAAAAAGAGGAACTGGCTGCAATGGTGAGGGAGATTAAAAGCTACCCTCTCATCGCAGGATACAGGGGTTCCCTGCCGCTTGACGAGGAAGCGATTATCCGATGCCTTGAAGGGGCAGTCATGCTCTTTAACCATGATCAGAACATCGATGAGTTCGATATCAATCCTCTCATCCTCTATGAAACGGGTGCATGTGCCGTAGATGCCCGTATCTACCGATCAGCATCTCAAGGGAAACGGCCCCGGGAACGACAGGAGTTTGACCTCTCGCTGCTTTCGCCGGAATCAATCGCCGTCATCGGTGCATCGGCCGACCCTGGCAAGATCGGGTATGCGGTTTTCCGAAACCTTCTCACATTTCCCGGGAGATTATACCCCGTGAATCCGTCCCACGACATGGTGCAGGGGAAGAAAGCCTATTCATCGGTCTCGGAGATCCCGGGACCGGTAGATATGGCGGTCATTGCCGTCCCTGCCAGGGTTGTTCCCGGTATCCTGGAAGAGCTCGGATCCCGGGGGACCCGGCTTGCAGTCATCATATCCTCCGGATTCAGGGAGACCGGAGCGCATGGTGAAGAACTGGAGCAGAAGATCCTTGCACATGCCCGGACATACGGGATCCGCGTCATCGGACCGAACTGTCTTGGGGTGGTACTTCCCCCCCTGATGATCAACACTACGTTCGATCCTACCGCTCCGCGGAAGGGACACATCGCATTCATCTCCCAGAGCGGGGCAATTATCACCACCATTGTCGATTGGAGCGTACCGGAAGAGATCGGCTTTTCCGCGGTTATCAGCGTCGGAAACCAGCTGGACCTCGATTTCATCGATTTCCTGCGGTTTGCTGCAGTTGATACGGAGACCCGGGCCGTCATCCTCTACATCGAGGAGATCAGGGACGGTCCTGCATTTCTCGATACGGTCAGGGAGATAAGCCGGGTAAAACCGGTGATGGTGCTCAAATCCGGTTCATCCACTATCGGGAAAAGGGCGGCAGCCTCTCATACGGGGTCTCTTGCCGGAGATTTCGAAGTGTACAGAGCCGCATTCCTTCAGGCCGGGGCAATACCCGTTTATTCTCTCCGTGAGGCTTTTGATGTCGCTGAGCTGATGGTGTCCCAGGGCTACCCTGAAGGTTCCCGCGCCGTGGTGATCACCACTGCAGGAGGATTTGCCGTCCTCGCGTCCGATTATGCCGAGCGATTCGGCGTGGATCTTCCCTCTCTTCCACCCCGCCTTCTCGAAGCCCTCGATTCGTTTCTCCCTTCGATCTGGAACCGGGCAAACCCGATGGATATCATCGGTGACGGAGGAGTTGAGCGGTATGCACGGGTGCTCGATACCATAGTACAATTCCAGGAAGCGTGGGACATTGCCGTAATCATCGCCGTTCCTTCCGCCGTTCTGGATCCGACCCTCCTTGCCCAGGAGATTGCCCGCTTCTCGCAGAATACCCGGAAGATGGTGATCGGGTGTCTGCTCGGCGGCGATACGATGAAGGGCGGGATGCGGGTCCTCCGTCATTACCAGATCCCAAATTATGAGGATATCGAGAGTGCCTTCAGGGCAATCGGTCGCAGCATCGCCACATCCGGTCACCAAAAGACCTCCCAGGATCATGACGCTTATCCGTCCCGCAAAACCACTGATAGCAGTTCCAACCGCACGGTTCAATCTTTGTAGTATCGGCTCCCGGTGGTGAACCTTGCATATGGAGGCATTTTATGAGATGATGCTTCCAGAAAAGATTCTGGTGGAGAATGCCGGAGCACCCGGGAATCTGTGTGCGATAAACGGCAGGGAACGAAGATGTTCAACCCGGTCGGCACTCCATAGTGCCTGGTGCCAAAAGAGTATCCATGCACTGCTTCATCCAATGCAGCACCTAGTTCGATCTGTTCAGGGGAGGTTTCTGCGGCAAAACCGGAAGAGAGGGGGGTTCCCCAGGTTTCTGCGGCTGTGCCTCCCGACTCCATACTCGCCCCGAATTGTATCACTCTTCGAACACTTCGTACCGACCGGTCTCGATCTCACCTGAGATATACTGATCGATCGCAGCAATCAGGTCGTCTGCCACCTGAATTCGTTTTTCCTTATCTTTTTCAAGGCAGCGTTTCACGATTCCATCGAGGGGATACGTGCCCGGGACGCTATCCGAAGGAAGCGGGGATTCTTCACTGATAATCCGCCTGGTCAGCAGCTCGTAGAAGACCACGCCGAGCTGGTAGATATCGGTCCGCTGATCGGTATCTCCGAATGTATCCGGGGCAATCTGTTCAGGAGCTGCATATGAGAGGGAAAATCCGGTAATGGTGTGGGGCATGTATGCCCCCATCACCTTGCTCATCCCCCAGTCGGTGATCTTCGGAACCCCCGTTTCCGTGATGAGAATATTCTGCGGCTTGATGTCACGGTGAATGATCCCCTGTGAATGGGCATACGCGAGTCCTTCTGCGATTCCCCGTATGGTCCGGGCGGCTCCTTCAGGGGTCAGCGGTTTCTTCAGATCGGCAAGCGACTGCGCGATATACTCCATCTCCACGTAGGGGACGGGCAGGATGTTCACCTCATGGATACTGACGATGTTTTCGTGGTTGAGATCTTCCCAGGCTTTGATCTCCTTCATGAAGCATTTTCCTGCGGTCTCATTGAACTGGACCGGTATTTTCAGGGCAACACTCTCACCGGATATAGTATTCTCTGCACGGAATACCCGGGCGATACCCCCCACTCCGATCAGTTCCGGATTGGCGTACTTCTCGAGAAGCTCAGTCGGAAACGTTGAGGGAGTGGTCGGACTGGTCCGGGACGGGATGATGGTTGCGTTGGGGCCGGTGTCGGTGAACGGTTCTGGTGCTGATCCTGTCCTTTCCCGGTCCTTGAATGCGAAGGAGACATACTCCCATCGTGCGGCAAATCCGCCGATGATTGCTGAGCCGAAGGCAATCAGGATTGGAATCATGAGATCGGACGATGAACCAATCAGGGCAAGTGCTGCCGTGAATGCAGCAATCAACGATATCAGGATATGGCCGCCGAGGGTCCACCTTAGTGGGTGGGACAGGAGCGTTCCGGCGAGGAGGGCCAGACCTGAGATCAGCAGGTACCCGCATACCGGAATCAGGATGGTAATAAAGGGGGGGACCTCCTGCGCGGCAGTCAGCTCTCTGCTGAACAGGGTGAGTGCCCCTATCAGGCCACCGATGATTATCAGGTAGGCCAGGAACAGGACTCCCCTCCGGGAGCGGGGAATCGATGATTCCGGAATCGGGCGGGAGAAGAGATCCACCATCACCAGCCCGGCGCAGAGCCCTCCCATCAGCATGAGAGCGGGGATGCCACTCATCCCGCGTATCCAGGGGGGGAGGGCAGGACCGGTGACATTCCCGTCTCCGGTTGGGGAGGTGGTGGGGGGTATGGTCGTCACCACCTGCGTGGTTGCCGGTGTGGTAAAGAAAGGAAACGGCCTTGTTGTCCCGGTGATGCCCGGCAGAGTTGTGGGGAGAGTCGTAACCGTCGTCGTCGGTATTGTAGTCACCGTGGTAGTACTGACCGTGGTCGGTATTGTGGTGACCGTGGTTGTGGGAA
>JAAEES010000171.1 GCA_013415575.1 Methanomicrobiales archaeon
TCCACCACCATGACTGCCTCCTCCTCCTCGCGGAGTTCCCCTTTCAGGTGGCGGAAATCGAACTGGTAACTCTCCCAGGGATCGTAATCGTCGTACAGCTCGCACTTGTCAAGGACATCCACGAACTCCTTTAAGAATATCCGGGGAATGACATCGACCCTGCCGCCGAACTTCCCGGTCACCTTCCCGATCATGGCCCGGATGAACCGGTGGGAGATCCGTGTCCGGTCGACCTCGGCATATGCCGCCGAGTAAATCTGGATGACCTTCTGGGCTACCTGCTCGAGCTTCTTTGCATCGAACCGGGAGAGAATGATCTGCGGCTGGCGGGGGTTCCGGAACTCCGCGGTTTCAGTGACCCCGATCCGGTCGGCAAGGGAGGGGATGGAGCGTATCCCGCGGGGCCCCTCAAAGAATGCCGGGGTCCCGGTGAAGAGATAGTAGCAGTACGGGAGCTCACCGCGGTCGAGCGAGTCGATCAGGAGACGGAGGGTATTGTAGGCCTTGTCCCGCTGGTTTCTCGGAAGAACCTGGGTAGTCTCGAGCTCATCGATAGCAACCGCGAGGCCGGCATACCCGGCATTCACCATAATCCTGACCAGGCCTTTGAGGAAGATGAGGGCGTACATCTCGTCTACATCGCCCCGGATCCCGGCCTTTTGCTTGAACTCCCGCCCGATGTTTGGCTCTGCACCGATCCACCCGATGGCAGACTGGGCGGTCTGGAAGTCACCGGCATTATTGGCCCGGTAATAGGTCCGGAGCGCGGCGGCAAGGGATGAGTTCACCTCTGAGATACCGGCAAGGGCCGTCTCTATTTCCTTGAGGGCCGCCTTTTCCAGGCTCTCCTCCTCGAGAGGCTGGTCGCTCACCCGGAGCAGGCGCTCCTCGATTGAGAAGAGCCAGCTGTCGATGACCGCTTTGAGCGCGTGCTCCTCTTCTCGGGTCCGGAGGCTTGCGCAGATCTGCTGGTAGATATTCTTCTGCCGGTAGAGCGGTGCTGAGGGGGATACGACCACGTGGGCGGTGACAAATCCCTTCTCCCTGGCGATCTCGAGTGCCCGGGCAACAAGGAACGTCTTTCCGCTCCCGTAATCCCCCCGGATAAACTTGAGGTCGCCGCCTCCTTTCGCGACGTAGTCGAACTGGGCACCGATAACCCCCTCTTCCATATCGACGCCGACAGCGATCCGCTCAAGACCCCCGGCCGGAACGGTCCCCCGCCGGAGTGCATTGATGATATTGAGACTCTCGAGCCGTTTCTTCTCTACCGGGTCACCCTGCGATATAGGCATAAATCTCTCCTCCTTCTCCAACTCCCCGTTTCTCAATAATCTCAATTCCTGACGCTGCCGCTTTCTGTATGATCCGGTTCATGATTCCGACAACCCTCCGTGTGTTGAGGAGGCGACGGAGCTCGATCTCGCTCGCCTCGTGGTGCTCGAGGAGATACTCGAGAATGCGGCGCTCCTGGTCGTCACAGGATTCTGTGAACTCTCTCACCGCCCGGTTATGCTCCTGTCCGGGCTCCCCGGCCCGCTCCAGCGGGCTCATGACCTGGGGATCACAGACCCCCTCCTCCTTGCAGCCCTGGATGAGCTCCAGGAAATCACCCGGCCGGATATGGGTCGAGAACGCCGGCACGGCATCAAGCCCCCGCAGGCAGTACTCCTTGCACCGCAGGACGTCCTTCTCCCGGCGGGCGGAACTGGCAGAGACAAGGCAGGCAACCGCGAGGTATTCAAGGCCGTCCGAGCTTAAGAGGGCGACCCGCTGCTCGAGGATGGCGACCAGCCGCTCGAGGAGCCGGCCTCTCCGGTAGAGCTTCCACCGGTCATCGAGGATCAGCCCGGCAACGGTCTCAATCTCCCGGGTCCGCTTTGCATTGTTCAGCACGTAGAGGAGAACCTTCTCACTCTCTCGCACTTCGTTCTGCCCGGCCAGGAACCGTGCATAGGCCATCCCCCCCTGCAGGAAATCACTCCTGAAGGCCCGGTAGGAGTAGGAACGGGCTTCGGACAGGTCGCCGATATCCTCGTACAGGCGGGCTGTGGCGAGCAGGGAGACTACCTGGGTCTGGGCGGACACGTGTGAAAGAAAACGTGTCTCGGCTTCCCGGACCGGGTAGTAGGTGAGGAGGAACTCCCGGTATCCCGAGAGCAGGTCCGCGAGGAATTCACGATCATCGAGATTCTGCAGGGCATCCTGGATGAGGTGCTCATAGCATCCTGACGCCCGCTCCTTCTCACCGAGATCGGTATTCAGCCGGCAGGTCAGGAGGCGGACCGCGTAGTCGGGAACCACCTTGTCCGCGTCCAGCAGCTCACGGCATACCCCCAGGGCCTCTCCCGGTTGTCCAAGCGCCCGGAGCAGCAATGCGTAGTCGAGGCCGATGCCCGGGTCTCTCAGGGTGGAGAAATAATCCCTGTATTCCGGAGCGGCAGCTTCCGGGTCCTTCAGGGCACGGGCCCTGAGATGGATCCGGGCAAACGGGAGCTTCCCGGCCATCCGGTAGGCCGCTGACGCCTCCCGGGCGGCTTCCGGATAGCGTCCGGCACCCATCAGGGCGGCGATATAGTCCATATCTTCCTCACGCCGCCGCACGTCCCTGCCAAACAGGGATAACGCGTCTGCGGCCTGGCCCGATGCCGTCAGGGCCCGGACCAGGCACCGGTTGTCATCCTCCCGCCCGGTCAGGGCAGCCAGTTTCTTCAGGGCCGGAACGGCCATCCGGTGATCCCCCTTTGACACCAGGTACGCGGCATAACTCCGGAGGGCTTCCTGGTTTGTCGGGTCCAGCAGAACGGCCCGTGCATACTCGGATCTTCTGGATGAGATCCCGGGTGTATGCTTCTGCCTCATCGAAACGGCCCAGGTTGAAGAGGTTTCGGGCGGCAAGAATGGCCAGCTGCGGATCGGGTGTGGCGGTGCCGGCGGCACGGCACCGTTCCAGTGATTCGGCATACCTCCCTTCTTCAAAGAGGCGGAAGGACTCGCGCCGGATCTCCTCGAAGCGTCCGTTGGTCATCGCCCTGCCCCTCCCAGGCGTAGGGAGATGAGGGCGGCTAGCATCCGGAAGCTATCCGTACCCTTCACTCTCGATGCCCCCTGGTTCTCCCAGGTGATCGGGTATTCCCTGACCAGGAACCCCTTCCGGGAGAGTCGCCACAGGAGCTCGACGTCGAACTCAAATCCCGTCGAGACCATGTCACCTACCACAGCATCGATGGCTGATTTTTTAAATACTTTTGCACCGCATTGCGTATCTGAAAACGAAAGCGAGAAGAGGAGACGAACCAGGAGGTTGAACATCCTGCTCTCGAGCCGTCGTGCTATCCCCTGCCTGACCGGAATCACGGAGCCCGGCAGCCAGCGTGAGCCGATAACGCCATCGGCACCGTTGATGTGGCTGATGAGCTCCTCCATCTGGCAGACTGAGGTTGACCCGTCGGCGTCCATGAAACCGACCCGGGAGCCGGCAGCATGGGCGAACCCCTCCCTGATCGCACCGCCTTTCCCGAGCCTGTGTTCAAAGGTGAGGCAGATCAGGTCGAGACCAGGGTGGGCCCGGGCGAACGATGCAACGATATCAGGTGTGGCATCGTTCCCGTCACAGATTACAATATACTGGCCGGTCGTGCCGGCCATCTGGTCGAGGAGGCCCCGGATCCGGTCCTCCTCGTTATAGGCCGGGATGACGAGACTGTATGCGGGTGGTGCGGGTGGAATCAGGCTCCTCTCCTGTTACCGGTGGCCGAGCAGGTGTTCCCTGAGTGCAGGTTCATCCCGGTACTTCTCGACGATCGTCAGCGCCTGCTGCCTGAGCCGGTTGTGATCCACGAGACAGGATTCGGGGGGTGGTCCGTGGCGGAGAATGGAAGAGACATTCTCGGTGATCTGGATGAGCTCGGTAGCGATCACGGCATTGAGCCAGATCAGGTCTTTCAGCATTTCCTTCTCCTTATCGACATCCATGCAGGTATGTTTGGTTCCGGAACAAAAAAAGGATGTCCGGCACCCTTATCCCGGTAAAGCCCGAACCTCGGGATCATGAACTACATCGAGCGTATACGGGCGCAGGGGCGGGATGCAAACCCGTTCTTTACGCTCATGGGAGTGGAACTGGGAGGCATCGGAAAAGGATCAGCTGAACTACGGATGCCGGTACGGCCGGACATGATGAACGGAGAGGAATGGCTCCAGGGAGGAATCTTCACCGCTCTCGCCGATGAAGCCATGGTCCTTGCCATCTACCCGCTGCTCGATCCGGGTGAGCGCATTGCCACCGTCTCCGAGAGTACCTCCTTTCTTGCCGGGGCGCAGGGGGGAGTACTGCTTGCCTCCGGAACCGTTGTCAAACGGGGGCGGAGAGTCATTTTTGCCGAGGCAGATGTGACCCGGGAGGGGGAGGACAGGATCCTCGCCCGGTGTTCGGCCGCATATGCCGTGATGAGAGGTTAAATGCTCTTTTCTCGGGGAGTATGGAATAAAAACTATCACCAGCCGGGTAGAATACATACACCAGACAACAGGTTCGCCTGGGTGGGGTAGTCTTCGTGAAATACATCTTTGTAACCGGGGGGGTGATGAGCGGCCTTGGCAAGGGCATCACCGCTGCATCGATTGGAAGGATCCTCAAGAACCGCGGCTACGGGGTGACTGCGGTTAAGATCGATCCCTACCTGAACATCGATGCCGGAACCATGAACCCCGGCCAGCACGGCGAGGTCTTTGTCCTCTCTGACGGGGGAGAGGTGGATCTCGATCTGGGTAACTACGAGCGTTTCCTCGATATCGACCTCACCTCCGATCACAATATCACCACCGGCAAGATCTACCGGAGTGTAATCGAGAAGGAGCGGAAAGGTGAGTACCTGGGGGAGACGGTCCAGATCATCCCCCACATCACCGAGGAGATCAAGTCCTGTATCAGGGCGGTGGCCCATGACGCGACAGCCGGGAACGAACAGGCCGATGTATGCCTGGTCGAAGTGGGGGGAACCGTCGGAGATATCGAGAGTATGCCGTTCCTCGAGGCTGTCCGCCAGATGCGCGGGGAACTCCCGGGAGAGGATACGCTCCTGATCCATGTCACCCTGTTTCCGGAAGACTCTATGGGGGATCTCAAGACCAAGCCCACCCAGCACTCGGTCAAAGCCCTCCGCGAACTCGGACTGCATGCCGATATCATCGTAGGGAGGGGGGAGCGGGCCATCGGCTCCCAGACCAAGCGAAAGATCTCGGCCTTCTGCGACCTTGCCCAGCAGGGGGTAATCAGTGCGGCCACGGTCCCCGATATCTACCAGGTCCCGATGGAAATGGAGAAGGAGGGTATCGCCGAGGTACTCTTCCAGTATCTCAGGCTTGAACCGAAAAAAGCGGATACCAGCTGGTACAGCCTGGTCTCCCGGGAATATACGAACAGGGTGCAGGTGGGGATCGTCAGCAAGTACGGGGTCGAGGATGTCTACATAAGCATCAAGGAGGCCCTCAAGCATGCGGGACGGGCCCTCTCCACCGAAGTGAA
>JAAEES010000172.1 GCA_013415575.1 Methanomicrobiales archaeon
TATGGGACTCTTTTCATCCAAACCGGAGATGAAGAAAGGCGATATGGTCTACGCATGGACGAACGACCAGGATATTGCCAAGAAAGCTGAATGCGGCGGTGCGGTCACCACGCTCCTCAAGTATGCCCTTGAGAACAAGATGGTTGATGCCGTACTCGTCATCAAGAAGGGCCAGGATGTCTATGATGCGGTCCCCACGCTGGTTACCGATCCCAAGGAACTTAAAGATACGGCTGGATCGCTCCACTGCGGAACGGTGCTCCTCGCCAGTGTGGTGAAGAAGCGTTTCAACGGCGCAAAGAACATGAAGATCGGGATGACCGTCAAAGGCTGCGATCTCATGGCACTCCAGGAGCTCGCCAAGCGCAAGGAGGTCAACCTCGACAATCTCCTCCTGATCGGTGTCAACTGTGGAGGGACCGTCAGCCCCATGATGGCCAGGTACATGATCACCGAAAAGTACGGCGTGAACCCCGATATCGTCCACAAGGAAGAGATCGACAAGGGCCAGTTCATCATCGAGTATGAGGGTGGCCACAAGGGGATCTCCATCGATGAACTCGAAGATGAAGGGTTCGGGCGGAGAACCAACTGCCGTCGCTGCCTCTACAAGGTGCCCCGGCAGGCTGATCTGGCCTGCGGGAACTGGGGAGTCATCGGTGACAAAGCCGGCAAGGCAACCTTCGTCGAAGTCTGCAGTGATAAGGGTGCAGACCTCCTGTCAAAAGCGGTTAAAGGAGGAGCTCTCGCTACCGAGGCACCGGTGCCGAAGGGAATCGAAATCCGGGGCAAGGTCGAGGGCGCCATGCTGAAGCTCGGCGAGAAGTGGCGGAAGAAGGACTTTGCCAGGCTCGGAAAGGACCCCTGGACCATGATCAACAAGGAGACATCGCGCTGTATCAAGTGCTATTCATGCATTGAGAACTGCCCGGTCTGCTTCCCGGTTTCAGAAACCCTCAAGAAGTCATATACGGTTGAGCCCGGTCAGATCCCGCCGAACCCGATGTTCCACCTCCGCAGGTTTGCTCACATCTCTGACGCCTGCGTCAATTGCGGTCAGTGCGAGGAACTCTGTCCCATGGATATTCCCCTCGCCCTGTTCTCACACGCGATCCGGGCCGAGGCCGATGCAACCTTCGAGCCGAAACTGGGCAAGTCTGCCTACTCCAACTAACCTTTTTTTCGTTCCGGCATGTCGGATCGTCCTCTCGACTCAAAGTCCTGTGAGAGTTACCTCTCAGAATTTCAGACACAGAAACGTATATACGGAAAAGTCATTCCGCAGGACTATCTCCCGAGTGCAAGGTCGATCCCACGGTTGATACATGCGTACGCCTCTGTCTCACGACCGATCCGTTTCAGGAGGAGTCCCTTGTTGTACCAGGTTTCTGCATCGTACGGGTCGAGTTTCAACGCATGATCATAACAGGCAAGCGCTTCATCACACCTTCCCAGTTCATCGAGGCAGTTGCCCTTCTCATGCCAGGCGCCCGCAAAGTGGGGATCGGTAGAGAGCACCTGATCAATATAATCAAGGGCATGCAGGTGATCACCCGCATGCATCGCTTGATGTGCCATCCGGAAAAAATAGTCCGCGTTGTGTGAGATCGTAACTACCGTTTTTTTTCCCGTATTGGCTATATTATCCGTAAGATTTCCCCCGTTTTAGTACCATGGGTTTTCCTCCCACGGCAGAAAAAAGTGATGGGTGAGTTTAAATAATAATTTGCAATATAATATTGTAACCATAAATTGGCAGGCAATGAGAACGCCATTATTGCATGGCATAGCTGCATGAATGTTCTGCTAACCCTGACTGCAGCCCGGTAATGATATTTAAACACAATTGCAAAAGTTTTTCAGGGTACCTCTGGAGTCTATTCCAATGGAAAATCACGGAGACCAGCGCATCAACAGAATACGGGATCTCCTGAAAACCCAACCCCGAGGGCTCTCGATATCAGAGATTGCTGATCGTCTTGGTCTTCAGAGACATATTGTTTCAAAGGATCTTGGATATCTCCACCGGCTGGGCCAGGTGGAACTGCAGACTATCGGGACCAGCAAAGTCTATACCTATACCACAAAGATACCCATCGCCGGAATCCTCGACTATTTTTCGGATATGATCCTTGTCCTCGACGAGAACCTTGCCATTCTCGAAGTGAACGATCCTCTCCTTCGCATAGTAAAACTCGGGCGTGATGACCTGATCGGGAACCGGATCGATGCCCATCCCTGGCCGCTTATCTCCGATCTGAAACCTGAAGCCTTTGAAGAAGAGGGAGTGGAAGAACTGAACTTATGCCCTCCGGATGAGGATGATCCGAAGGCGATTCGCCATTTCAGGGCCAGATACGTGCCCATAGTTTTCGAGGACACCTCCCCGGGGATGATCATTTTCATTAAGGACGTTACCGAGCAGACACGCTTCCGGGATGCCTTCCTCCTCTCCGAAGCGCACTATAAAGCGATAGTCGAGAACCAGACCGAACTCATTTTCCGGTTTCTCCCGGATGGATCCGTCACATATTCAAACTGGAGATGTGCAAAGACCTTTGGTACGACTGAATCCGGAATCAGAGGGAAGACCATCTTTTCATTTTTTACGGGCGATGATGCCAGGCGTTTCAGAGACGCGGTCCTGACTTTGACCACAGGGGAGCCTCTTATCCGGACCGTTTCCAGACTTGAGACGGCCGAAGGGAGCCGCCCCTTTTCAATCACTGTTCAGGCCATCCACAACGAGGCAGGGCGATTGCTTGGATACCATGGTATTGCACGGGATATTACCGCAGAGCTTGAAATCGAGGAGGAGCGGAAATCCCATAGTGCCCACATGGAATTCCTCTGCCGGAAATCACACGATTTTCTGATAAGTACCTATTGCATCTCTCCAATGGTCTCTGTGAGTTGATTCCCGGTGCCGTGAATTTTGTCTTCAGCTATGATGACGAGACAGGGCGGATGAAAGCGTTTTCAGTCCGGGATGAGAAGGGAACAGAACTGCTGGAGACGGTCTTTGCCGATCATCTCATAAACTTCATCCCCTCTTCAGTAATACTCCAGGGAGAGAAAGAATTCGAACCGGTCATTGCCGGAAATATTACTGAGGTACCAGAAGATATAGTCATCTCGATTCTCGGGGAGCAGGTTCACTCGGAGATAAAGCAGGTTATCGGGCCCCGCCAGGTCTATGCAACCCTGATGATCTGGGAAGGGACTATCGTCGGAGCAGTGGCAATCTGCCTTCCCGCCGATGAGACTCTTGAAAACCAGTATCTCATCGAGACCTTCATCAGGATGGGGGCCCTTACCCTTCAGCGGCTCTTTACCCGGATATCTCATGACCAGAGTGCCAACCGGTTCAGAATCATCGCTGAAACAGCACCCCTCCCCATAGCCATCATCAATCCCGACGGAAAATACCTCTATATTAATAACAGGTTCATTGAAACCTTCGGATATACACTTGACGATATCCCGACCGGTGGCAAGTGGTTCCTCCATGCATTCCCAGATGGGGAGACCATGCAGAAAGCTCGTAATCTCTGGATCAGCGACCTGGAACGATCATCGGTAGGGGAGATCCGCCCCCGGCAGTTTAGGGTGCGGTGCAAGGACGGGTCGTTCAAATCAGTAATCTTCCGTCCCGTGACTCTCCCGGACGGGTGTCAGCTCATTCTCTACGAAGACATCTCTGACCAGGAGGAGGCAGAGAAGGACAGGAACCTCCTCGCCGAAATTGTCCGATCCTCCCATGACGCCATTATCGGGATGACCACGAGTGGGAAGATCCAGACATGGAATCCAGGGGCACAACGTATCTATGGATATTCAGCCGATGAAGTCCTCGGGAAGGATATCGACATCATCTTCCCGGAATCCCGTCTGCATGAGAAAGAC
>JAAEES010000024.1 GCA_013415575.1 Methanomicrobiales archaeon
GCTTCCGGATACCCTCATTGCCGAAGTGCGGTCCCTTGAAGTGCCGGATGTATTCCGCGGGCAGGGTGGCATCGATGAGCCGGAGGTTCAAAAGCGCTTTCATCCCGAAGATGTTCCCGGCAATCCCGCTCAGCAACTGGGGGGCGTTCCCTTCGTCCCACAGGGCGAGCGGGTACGATATTTTCACGTAATTTCCATCGATCTCAAAGACGGTAGCCTGGAGATCCCGCATGCGGGGGGGGAGGGTGTGGAGGGTTGTCCAGGTTCCCGTGGAGCTCTCTGAGGCAATCCTCCCGGCAGCTTCCTCGCGGCTGATGCCTTCGGCCGGCTCAAAATAATAGAGACAGATGATCTCATCTTGTTCCGGCTCGTACCTAAGATCGACAAAATCCATGTACCAGTCTATTGCCATGGGACATACCTGTACCGTATAAAGCAGATGAATGGTAAAAGGTATTGCCGGGGACAGTAATCATTCGATCTCAACGGGATGGGCAAATCAGTACACTTTTTTCGTTCTTCCGCTGTTGGGCTCATATCCACATGCCGGAGAGAAATCAAATCCCATGGTTCCAGATTGGCAAATCAAATCATATGCTTTATAAATGCTGGAACATAAATTCTTTCCATGCTAACTGTATTTCTGAATAGTAATCCCGGGAAACAACACGAGTTTCTTGCTGGTAATCCGGAGGCAATATAATGGCTGCTGACGGTGCAACGATTGCCTGGCTGCTGTGTGCCACGGCGCTGGTCATGCTGATGACTCCAGGGGTGGGCTTTTTCTACGGAGGGCTGGTGCGGAAGAAGAACTTCATCTCAATGGTCGCCCTCTCCTTCATCACCTTTGCCCTGGTGACCATCCAGTGGGTTGTCTTCGGCTATTCACTCGCCTTTGGCGGGGATATGGGCGGAGTGGTAGGAAATCTTGATTTTATCGGGCTGAACAATGTGCCTTTTGAATCGGCTGGAGCGTACCCCCCGCTCCTCTTCATGATCTTCCAGCTCACCTTCGCAGCAGTGACCATGGCCATCGTTACTTCAGGTATTGCCGAACGGATCAAGCTTTCCGCTTTCCTCCTATTTGCTCTCGTCTGGGTCACCATTATCTACTCGCCTGTAGCGCACTGGGTCTGGGGTGGGGGCTGGCTCGCAGGGATGGGCTTTCTTGATTTTGCTGGCGGTGCTGTTGTTCATATATCGGCCGGATTTGCGGCGCTTGCTCTAGCCGTGGTTATCGGCAAACGGGCGGGATTTGGAGAATATTCGATGGATCCGCACAATATCCCCATGACGCTGCTCGGGGCTGCCTTGCTCTGGTTTGGATGGTTCGGCTTCAACGGTGGCAGCGCCCTTGCTGCAAACGGTCTTGCCGTTCAGGCCATCGTGGTGACCAACATCTCCGCAGCATCCGGGGCCCTGGCCTGGCTGTTCATCTCCTGGATGAGGGGTATGCCGAGCTCGATCGGTATAGTGAGTGGAGCGGTCGCTGGTCTTGGTGCAATCACCCCCGCAGCCGGTTATGTCACCCCGATGACCGGGATTATCATCGGTTCTGTGGCATCGATCCTCTGCTACTATGCCATACTCTGGCGGATCCGAAAGAAGATGGACGAGAGCCTGGACGCTTGGGCAGTGCACGGCGTGGGAGGCCTCTGGGGAACAATCTCGGTGGGCATCTTTGCTGTGGCGTCGGTAAATGGCGCCTCAGGGTTGATCGAAGGTAATGTGGATCTCTTCCTCACCCAGGTGTTCGGGGCCCTCGTGGTCATGGTGTTCGTGTTTACGGTGACCTATGCCCTGGCATGGCTCGTCAACAGGATGATCGGGCTCCGGGTTTCAGAGACCGAGGAGTACGTGGGGCTTGACCTCTCTCAGCACGGAGAGCGGGCATACTGAACAGACTGCCTCTTGCCTCATTCCCAGTTCTTTTTATCCGGGCCATCCTATGACCCCGTGGTGATCTCAATGCCAAATGGAGGACCCGGGATGGGGATGCAGCGGAGGGGTATGCCACCCGAAGCATGCATCTGCCCGAACTGCAAGAAAGAATATCCGAAAACACGGGGGGTTCCCTGCCGGAGCCAGAACTGTCCGGACTGTAATATACCCCTCATGGGAAAATAACCTCTTTAAAACCTAAATCTGATTCTGCTACCCCGCTTATATCACTGATCAAGGATGTGGTAAACCGAATCCCTGATCCTGTCCGGAAAAAATAAATTATTCCGCCCGCAGCGCCTCAATCGGGTCAAGGTTTGAGGCCTTCCATGCGGGATACACTCCTGATACCACACAGATGATAACTCCGATGAGCATTGCGGAGGGCACATAGATGAGGCTGGCAGGGGCGAGGAAATACTCCGTACTACCGACCATCGCAAGAACAACCACCCAGCCGATTGCGACGCTCATCGCTGCTCCGATCACTGCCCCGATAATTCCGAGGATTCCCGCCTCATAGATGAACATCTTCCGGATCTCTGTCCTCTGGGTACCGATGCTCCGGAGAATTCCGATCTCCCGGATCCGCTGAAGATGGAGACCGCCGCCACAAGAAGCGAGATCCCGGCAATAGCCATCACAAACGTGGTCATCGTCCCGAGAGTGGAGGTGATGCTCTCGAGCATGCGGCTGCTGTCCTGGACAGAGACCTGTTCCTCTTTCTTGTTCAGCTGATCCACAATCTCGGTACTGACGGTTTCGGCATCGTTGATATCATCAAGAATGATATTGACCTGGCCGTACTCACCTTCACCGCCGTACATGCCGATAAACAGCTTTTCGCCCCCGATGATTGCCGAGTCGGTATTCAGATCCATGGACATTCCCCTCTCTTCGATGATCCCTACAACACGAACAGTAGTTGTCGGCCCTTCGTCCGAATCACCGATATCGATCTTGCTTCCGATCTTCAGATCAAAGCGTTCGGCAAGGGACGGTCCGATGATAACCGAACTCGTGCTCTTCGGGTATGCACCATCAGACAGCGTCAAAATTGCAGGAATCACATCTGGATCAAGCCCATAGATGGTCGATCTCCGCAAATTGTCGCCAACCTCAATCGTGTCGGATTCGGAATAGAGGGCATATACCGTCCCGTATTTTGAAGCAATCCGCTCGATATCCCTGAACTGATCCTCTGTCACCAGATCTTCCCCGCTACCGGACCGTCCTGATCCCCCGGGTCCTCCCACGCCCGGCATGCCTCCGCCACTCTCCCCTCCGGACGCCTTTACGACCAGGATATTTCCCATGGACGACAGTTCTTCGGTGACAGAAAGAGTCATGTTCGCACCCATCATCCCCATAGTGGCAATTGCGACAACCCCGATAACAATTCCGAGTGCGGCGAGGACTGACCTGAGGAAGTGAAGCCTGATACTCCGGACCGAGAGCTGGAAGATGATATCCTTCTGTTTCATGTGATCCTCCCGTCCCTGATGACGATCGTCCGTTTCGCATATTCAGCCACGGCAGGATCATGGGTGACCATGAGTACCGTCCGGCCCTGCCGGTTCAGGTCTGCAATCATCTCCATGATCTGCCCTCCGGTCACCGAGTCAAGGTTCCCGGTCGGCTCATCGCAGAGGAGGATCCGGGGGTCGTTCACCAGCGCCCGGGCGACGGCTATCCGCTGCTGCTGGCCTCCCGAGAGCTCCGGCGGTTTGTGAGCCGCAAGAGCCTTGTCGATCCCCATCATGGCGAGCAATCCGGAGACATGGCCGGTATCATCCGGCTTCCGGTGCTTCATCAGGTAGGGATATTCCACATTTTCGTAAGCTGTCAGGAGAGGGATGAGGTTGAATTTCTGGAAGATGTAGCCGATGGTGTTCAGGCGCAACCCGGTCAGTTCGTGGTCGTCCATTTCCCGGGTGTTCTTTCCTGCGATGAACAGGTCGCCTGAGGTCGGGCGATCAAGGCAACCGAGCTGGTTAAGGAGCGTAGACTTCCCTGAACCCGATGGTCCCATGATGGCCACGAACTCCCCCTCCCGGATAATCAGCGAGACCCGGTCGAGGGCCACGACATCTCCGGATGGCAGAGGGTAGATTTTACTGACCTCCAGGAGTTCGATGAGCGGCCTGCTGTTCATTTCCTCACACACCGGGTTCATTTCCTGAACCGGTCCCGAAGCCTTCTGATGCAGCCTTTTCGCCAGATCACGATGCCTGCAATGCACACTCCGATGATGGCAACGATCTCCAGGACCGGAACCTGTGAGATACCACTCCCGAACATTCCGAAGCCCCCGGGCCTTCGGTTGCTTCCCGGAGCGACTGCAGCATTCTGTGAGGGGGGCGATGATGATGACTGTACCGGATTTCGCAGGGAGATCTGGAGAGTCTCTTTCGACACCATACCGTCGTCATCCCGGTACTCGATGAGGAGCGGGACTGATGTTGCCCCTGCGGCGGTGCAGGTGACTTCAAACGACGAGAAGTCATCCGGCTCGAGAGCCCCGATGACGTATACCGGGTTCGGGTCAGCCGGTTGTGCCGGGGATCCAACGGTGACGATGACTGATTTTGCGTCCTTGAGCCCGGCATTGGTGACATCCCCGCTGATGGTGATGGTCGTCCCCGACTGCACGACCTCGATACTGTTTACCACCAGTTCCGCGGATACTTTCCGGTCACCGGTGGTTGCCGGCAGGGAAAGCGTCGTCCGGTGTTCATTCGGTCCGTTCCGATAGGCGACCTCGAAGAACATCTCGGTGGCCTGTTCAACCGTAACTTCGAAGGTCACCTGTTTCTCCACATCGGGCTGGAGGGTACCTATGAACAGGGCACTCTGGGTAGTGGTGATCCCCTGTCCGTGCGGCACGATAGTTACGCTGCTGACCTGGTTATCGCGGGCATTTCCCACCGAGAGGGTGATTGTGTCCTTCTCTCCCGGAGAGAATGTGGAAGGTGCATCCATGACCGAGACGACGATGCCGGAATCATCGACCCGTATCGGGACCGGGTACCGCATGCTCCCGGCGCTGGTGAAATCAACGTAGAAGATCGGGAAGTACGTCCCATCCTGCACGTCTGCTTCCAACAGGAAGGTGAACTCAAGCGAGTTTCCGGCACCAAGCGACCCTACCTTGTCATAGGTCTGGTAGTTGACTACCGTGATATCATCAGAGAGCAGTTCCACCCGGTCAATCGATACGGGCTCTGCTCCATTGTTGGTTATCCGGACCTTCAGGGTCCCGGTATCGTCCTGCATAAAGATCTCAGGATTCAGCTGTACATCGGTGATCGCGATCTGTGCAGTAGTCGTCCCCGCGTCCGTAGCGGCTGAAACCGGTGATAACAATACGGGCGATACGATGAGAAGAATAAGGAAGACCGGAAATAGTCTGGTAATAGCTGGTCGTTTTGCCTGCATAATCATGCCTTTATTTATGTTTGTATAGTATTTATGACATTTAGTAATAAAAGTTTAACTTTGACGACCAGTATCCACCATGTTCCAGAGCTCCTGGAATTTCCTTTGAGTTTCTTTCCTTCCTCAGAGTCACCAGAATCTGGTTGTATCTCATCGTTTGAAAAAAGTCTTCACACCGGTTCACGGTGATCCGGAATTTTATCTCAGCACCCGGCCTGTATGCAGGAGGATTTATTCACCGTTCATGATCCTCCCGCTGATCCTGCCTGGATGTTCATCCTCCTCATCATCTTGAAAATCTCAAACCATACCACACTCAGCGCACCAGCCACGAAAGCCATAAGAACATCACCCGAATCAACCGGGGCGAACTGGAAAATCTCCTGGAGGGAGGGTACTACCAGTACGGCAGCGAGGAAGAAGAGGGTTCCGCCCATGACCCACCAGAACGCTTTGTTCGGGCTCCGGAGGCTGCTGACGACGCTCGTGGTCCATGACCGGTTGGTGCAGATGAGGGCAAGGTTCGCGACGACGATGGTGACGAAGGTAAGTGTCCGGGTTTCGGGAGTTCCAAGACCCCCGGCAACCGCAGAAAGGTAAACGGCGAGCACAATGGCCAGCACCACGAATCCCTGGGTGAGGGCAAGCAACGTCGTTCGTCGATCAAGGAGGTGCTCGCGTGAGTCCCGCGGCGGTCGCTGCATTACGTCCGCCTCTTCCCGCTCGGCCTCAAAGACCACCGAACATGCGGGGTCAATAATCAGCTCCAGGAAAACGACATGAACCGGGAGGAGGATGAGCGGCCATCCCAGGAGAACGGGGGCCAGCGATATTCCAGCGATGGGGACATGGACCGAAATGATGTAGGCCATCGCTTTCTTAAGGTTATCGTAAATCCTCCTCCCCATCCGTACCGCTGCGACGATGGATGCGAAGTTGTCATCGAGCAGGACCAGGGAGGAGGCTTCCCTGGCGACATCAGTCCCCCTTCCGCCCATCGCGATACCGATATTTGCAGATTTTAGGGCTGGCGCATCATTCACTCCGTCGCCCGTCATGGCCACGACTTCCCCGTTCTCCTTGAGCGCCTCGACGATAGTGAGTTTCTGTTCCGGCACGACCCGTGCAAAGATGTTTGTCTCCCCAATCGTTCCGGCAACTCCTTTACGTCCCATGGATTCCAGTTCAGGACCAGTTACTACCGTCTCAACGGAACGAAGGCCGATCTGTCTCCCTATGTACTGCGCAGTAGCAGGGTAATCTCCGGTTATCATGACCGCCCGGATTCCAGCCGAATAACATTCGGCAATCGCCCCGGCCGCATCAGGCCTTACCGGGTCGGCAAAGCCGATCAGGCCAAGGTACGTGAATGAAAATTCATGCTGTTCGTCCGGGAGCTCTTTTTTCCTGAAGTAGCTTTTTGCTACGGCAATAACTCTGAGCCCTTCCCCTGCCATCTTCTCCACATCAGCGTTGATGACAGCGGTCTCCTCGGCCCGACCAAGATGACAGAGATCAGCAATGGCCTCTGGAGCACCCTTGGCGGCGATCACGTATTCATCGCCCGAACGCGATCTCCAGACATTTGACATAGCAAGGAGTTCCCGGGAAAGGGGGTACTCTACCACCAGCTCCCAATCCTGGTGGAGGTGTTCGGTACCGTCGAGATCATCACATCCCTTCCGCAGGAGAGCCTGCTCCATGGGGTCGAAAGGATCTTTTTTACAGGAGAGGATGGCGAACTCGAGGAGCTCATGGAAGGGTTCAGGGAGGGAACGGTCCTTCCTGAAATCACACGCGAACTCCTGCCCCCGCGCTTTCAGGCGGGCGACACTCATCCGGTTCTGGGTGAGGGTCCCGGTCTTATCCACACAGAGGACCGTGGCCGCCCCGAGTGTCTCTATGGCCGGGACATGCCGGGTGAGCACGTTCAGCTTCGAGAGTCTCCACGCACCCAGCGCAAGGAAGACGGTGAGCACAACAGGGAATTCCTCCGGGAGAATGGCCATAGCCAGGGTGATGCCGGCGAGCAGCCCGTGGAGCCAGTCCTCCTGCGTGATCCCGTATACGATAACCACCGTCGCAAAGAGGACGAGACCGATCAGGGCAATACTCCGGACGATCCGAGCCGTCTCCCGGTGCAGTTTCGTCTCTTCCCGTTCGAGGCTCTGCAGGGCTTTCCCGATCCGGCCCATCTCGGTATACATACCGGTTGCGGTGACTTCTGCAACCCCCTGCCCCTGGACCACCAGCGTTCCGGAAAAGAGCCAGGGGAGGTCGTCCCCCCCGGGTTTCCGCTCACCCTCCGTGGTGCCCGGAAATTTCCTGACCGGGACAGATTCCCCTGTCAGAAGGGATTCGTCGACCATCAGGTTGTTTCCGGCCAGAAGTACCGCATCTGCTGCTATCCGGTCACCCTCGCTCACCAGGAGAAGATCGCCCCGCACCACCTCCCGACCGGCTATTCTCGATCGCAGACCGCCCCGGATCACCAGCGCCCGCGGACTCGAGAGACTCCGGAGGGCTTCAAGGGCGTTTTCGGTCTTCTGCTCCTGGTATACGGTGATGCCGATGATGACCAGGACAAAGGAGAGCAGGATCAGCCCTTCCTGAAAATCCCCGATGATGAAATAGATCAGGCCTGCGGCTACGAGGAGGAGGAACATCGGCTCCCGGATTACTTCCGCTACAATTCCGATGACACCCCGCTTCTCTGCTGACGGGATCTCATTGTAGCCTTCCTGCTGAAGCCGCCGTTCAGCCTCTTCCGGGGAGAGGCCGGTATAGGTGCTGATGTCCAGTATGGCCATGATGGAGCCTGGTAAAGGAACGATATCTGCTCTTTTCACCTATAGGGTTGCCGATCATTCGAAAGGCAGCAGGTCCGGTTCTGTTTTCACTGATGCGGAATTCAAATGTTCGTGCCTGTGGAGCGCCAGGTGTGGTTTGATCCCGGACACGTAGCTATGCAGGATTATTTCATCTCGGCCCCGTTGAGACCGGGGAGAAAACCGCCTAAAGATCGATTGTTATTCCGTAGTCCGCGTCACCAGAATTTCATAGGAGCCACAGCTGGATTTTCGCACGGTAAAAAAGAGAATCAGACGGGGAAAACTTTCACCCCGTAAACCTCGTTAACCACCTGGCCAAGCCCGATATAGAGGGCAAGGGCCCCGGTAATGATCCCGGTAATACCTCCCAGCGTGTGGATGGTCGCATTCCCGGTAAGGGTCGCGGCTACCAGCAGCGCCACCAGGAGTACTACAAAGAACAGGGTGAGCGCGAGAATCTTATGCATTTTTAACGTGCAGACAAAAAGCCCGAGGGCGAAGATTCCCCATAATGCAAGAAAGGCAGCCATATCCACAGCACCTGGTTTCTCCGAAAGGCCAAGAACAGGGAGCATCAGGATCGTGGCAAAGGAGATCCAGAAAAAGCCAAAGCTCCCGAACGTCAGGAGCCCGAAGGTATTGTTCTTTTTCCATTCAAGGATTCCGGCGATGATCTGGGCAATTCCCCCGTAAAAGAGGGCCATTGCAAGGATGGGGCTGCTCAGCGCAGTAATTCCGGCATTATGCAGACTCAACGCAATTGTCGTCATCCCAAAGGCGCACAGGCCAAGAGGGGCAGGGTTTGCCGTATTATCGATCAGGAACAGGTTATTCCTGCTCTCCGTGTCAAGGTAAGTCATTCCTTTCGCTCCAAGAGACATGGCCGCTGTTGCCTCCAACCGGACGGTTTCATAACAGGAAACCGCGTATCCGGGAGAGAAGAAGATGGCAGATGCCAGTTCATGCCTCCCCCAAACCGTGTTCGCAACCAACGTGATGATGCATCATGCCGGACTCCGGATTGAACCATCCGGCGCATCATTCTTCTCAGCTGAAACATCTTCGGACCTAAATGTTTCTAAGTATAGTCTGCAGAATACCGGCATGGTCTGGGAGGAGGGGGAATGCTGACCCCGGACCAGCTCCGCCACAGGGATGTGATAGGGGCAACGTGCGGCGCCGATATATCCTTCACCACTGCCCGCGGTGATTGGGGGGTTTTCCCGGCCTTGAACTTCCAGCCTTTCACTCGTGGTTTTATGCCCTTACCAGCTGACCCTGAACTATCACATAGTGATCCATGAGTGCCATGACCCTGCGAGCTATCATCGACCTCCTCCGGCTTCATTTCTTTTTTGCCTGGCCGGTCCTCTTCTGCTCAGGCTATCTCCTTGCGGCGAGCGTCTATGGAGATTTCTCCTGGACAGACCTTTTCCGGGCGGTCCTGATCGGGTTTTTCGGTTTTGAAGCAGGATTTGTACTGAACGACTACGTCGACCGCGAATATGACCGGAAAGACATCGAGTCCGACCGCCTCACCCGGTACTGGCGGGTTTTCGGAACCCGGCCCCTCCCTGCCGGACTCGTGACCCGGTATCAGGCCCTCATGCTCTTCATGTTTCTCGTCGCCCTCACGGCTCTCCTGATCTTCACCCTCCCCTTTCCGCATTCACTGTTCGTATTCATTATCATGGCCTGCAGTTATGCCATCGAGGTATTCTACCAGGTTAAAAAACGAAACCAGCATTTTCCCATCGCCCAGCTGGTCGGTCGGACCGACTTTGCCCTGTTCCCGGTGGCCGGTTACCTCTGTATCGGTTACCCGGACATCCCCGCTCTCCTCTATTTTCTGTTCTTTTACCCTTTTGCCCTCGCCCATCTCGGGGTCAATGATCTCGCAGACTATGCCAACGATCAGGCACGGGGCATGTACAGCATTACAGTCCTGTATGGGGAACCGGGAAGTGCTTCCTGGATTGCCGGATTCAGCGCGGTCCATGCGTGCACGAGCCTGATTTTCATGAGCATGCTTGGGGGGATCGCAAAAACCGGTCTTATGGCAGGACTGGGGCTCCTCCTCGCTGCAAACGTCGCTATCCTGCGGGATCGCAGCCCTGATACCGGACTGCGGGTGCTCCCGCTCTTCCATATCACCATGCTCATATACGCGATATCGATACTGCTGGATGCGGTAGTTCAACAGGGTCCCGGGTTTGTTTGAAAACCGTCCGCATCCTGTCCATGGGCTCCAATTTCCGGAAGCTCCCCTGCAGGGATGTTTCCAGGAATCCGCAACCGGTCACCTGAACTCGTGTCATCATTCCATTATTTAATGCACCGACAGGAACCATTCCTGCAGCATGCTCTCCCCAGGCAAATCGAACAGTGCAGGTTTACCATGACGAGAAAAACCCACCAGTCCCCTCTCCGGGCCCTTATCTCAGGCCTGATCGGGATTATCATATTCCTCTTCCTGCTCATACTCTTCAGGTTTTTCGCTGACCATACCTCCTGGGCGCTGTTCTCAGGATTTGTCGACCTCCTCTCTGCCAATGCCCCGCTCATCATCTTCTTCTCCGTTATGCTCATGATCGGGGATATCTTCGCAGCCTTCTCATTCCCGTTCAACCTTCCATTCCCCATCTTCAGCGCAGTCGGGAGCGTCCTCCTCGTTTCTTTCATTATCCGGATCATCGTGTTCATCAATAACTTCTATTCGGTCGGCATTACCCCCACCATCGAACTGATGAAGCTGATCCTCTACCCGCTCACCATTATTGTCGTGCTGATCGCGGGCTACCTCTCTATCGCTGCGCAGGTACGGAGGGAGAAACCGGACACCGGGATCCCTTCATCAGAACCGGGTGAGGAAGATCACTCCACGGTCAGCCCAACCTGGGAAGATATCGGCGCGGAGTTCCGGCAGATGTTCTACGACCTGTTCCGCCGGATCCGGGACGAAATTAACCGGAAGTGAGAAATACACATTTTTCCGGGATTGCATTTTCAGGCGTACCTTTTCGGGTTTCTGAACCATGGTACAGGCATGGTTCAGATGACACCAGAAATCAAGGATGCCTTCCGTGCGGGCAGGATCTTCCCATTGGCAACGGCGTCGAAAGACGGTGAACCGAATGTTGCTCCCATGGGGGCGGTCTTTCCCAGAGATGGGGAAACTATCTGGATCGGTAACCAGTTCATGAAGACCACGCTCCAAAACGTCCTGGAAAATCCCCGTGCCTGCCTCTATGTCTGGGGGCCGGGGATTACGGGATGCTACAAGATCAAAGGTGATGTTGAGGTCAGAACAGAAGGGTCAGACTACGATACCATGCGCAATGAGGTGAAAGCAGTGAAACCAGAACTCCACTGCAGATCGCTCCTGGTGATGAAGGTCACCAGCGTATATGACTGCATGCCGGGTGACCATGCGGGAGACCGGTTGATTTAAAAGAACCGGTTCTATCAAAATGGTCTGTCTTTCCGGATAAGGGGAGGCCGGAACGTCTCGAGAGAGGGGTGCATTCGGCATCCCGGAAACAGAACTTTTTTCGAAAACTAATTATGGTGACAATTTGATGCTCATCCAGGATCAATATGAAGAAAACAACGCTCCTGCGGAACCTGATTTTGGATCCCGAAATTCTCGTGATTCCGGTGGTCCACGACCCGCTGTGTGCAAAGATTGCCGAACAGGCAGGGATAAGGGCAATTTTTTCCGCAGGCTACGCCAATTCCGCCGCATATTTGGGAAAACCGGATGTTTCCCTGATGACACTCTCCGAGATGGTCGATTGCGCATCACGTATTGTCGACGCGGTGACCATTCCGGTATTTGCAGACGGCGATACGGGACACGGAAACGTCACCAATGTCATCCGGACGGTTGAGCTCTACGAGAAAGCCGGCGTAGCGGGGATATTCATTGAAGACCAGGTCTTTCCCAAACGTTGCGGGCATATGGAAGAAAAACAGGTGATTCCGGCCAGGGAGATGGTTGCAAAGGTACGAGCGGCGGTTGATGCAAAGAAGGACCCGGATCTGGTCATCATGGCACGGACCGATGCCATCGCCGTTCACGGGATTGATGAGGCAATTCACCGTGCAAATCTCTACCATGATGCAGGGGCCGATCTCATGTTCGTGGAGGCTCCCCGGTCGATAGACCAGATGCGACGTATCTGTTCCGAAGTGGAGGGTCCGACGTTCGCCAACAACCTCCCGGGTGGTAAATCTCCATTTCTGACCGCCCGTGAGTTGCAGGATATCGGATATGCTGTCGTCGCCGATGCCACCTCCTGCACCTACGTCATTGCAAAGGCGGTCGGGGAACTGTTCGCCGAGCTGGCACGGACCGGGTCATCAGCAGCCTTCAATGATCGCATGACCCTCTTCGACGAATTCAACCGGCTGGTCGGTCTTCCGGAAATCCGGGAAAAGGAGCGGTATTACTCGTCATTCTGCCGTTGAGGTGTCTGAATACTGCCGTATCGATAATTCCGGAAAATCGGAATCCTTTCCCACCTCCTTCAGAGCGTTTTTCCCTGCTTTTGCCGGGTAGCCAAAGAACCCCGTAAATCACTCAATTTTGAACTCACGCAGGAATTACTGTTGGAAAGGCGCAAGACACTTTGGTGGTGACCCGTCCGTGCGGCAGTAC